>NZ_BAAFGR010000142.1:0-21335 GCF_041154655.1 Nocardia sp. JMUB6875 | reverse complement strand
CGGATCACTGCCACGGTGCGGTCTCGCAGGCGGGCTGCGGCCTCGAAATGTTCTGCGGTGGAGAGGGTTTCGAGTTTGGCGGCGATGGTGTGGAGGAGGGCGTCGTCGGCGCCGGAGAAGAGGGCGCGCAGGGCGGCGGGGGCTCGTTCGTATTCCTTTATATATAGGGGGCTGTTTTCGGCGCTCGCGGGGCAACCGCCGACGATCGCGGGCTGGCAATCGTGGCGGCCGTCGCGCGGGATGCGGGTGGTGCAGGTGCGCAGGCCCGCCTGCTCGGCGAGGGTGGCGGCGATCTCCTGGGCGTCGGTGCGGGAAGTGAACGGGCCCAGCGCGTCCCGGGTGGGGGTGCGGGAGACGGCGAAGCGGGGGAAGGGTTCATCGGTCAGCGTCAGCCACCACGCGCGCTGCGGGAACTTGGAGCGGCGGTTGTAGGGCGGGGTGTGGGCGAGCAGCAGCCGGAGCTCGCGGACACCGGCCTCGAGACCGTGCGCGCACTCGACATGGTCGACGCGGGTGGCCAGCTGCACCATCTCGCGCATGCGCGGGCGGGTGTCGGACCCGGTGAAGTAGTTGCGGACGCGGCGGCGCAGATTCACCGCCGTCCCTATATAGAGGACTTCGTCCGAGGGCCCGCGGAACAGGTACACCCCCGGCGTCGCCGGAAGGTCCGCGGCCATCACACGTTTGGCGCGCTGCCGCCGCGTCACCTCGGGCAGATAGTCGAGCAGCTCGGTGAGACTGTGCACCCCTTGATTGCCCACGCGCGCGATGAGCGCGTGCAGCACGTCCACGGTCGCCTTCGCGTCGTCGAGGGCCCGGTGCGTCGGCCGGGTCTCGGCGCCCAGCAGCTGCGCCAGATACCAGAGCTTGGCCGAGGGCGCCTCCTCGCGCGGCAGCACCCGCCGCGCCAGCAGCACGGTGCACACGGTTTGGAAAGCGGGCCAGGGCAATTCGCAGCGCGCCGCCGCGGCCTTCAGGAAGCCGATATCGAAGCGGGCATTGTGGGCGACCAGCACCGCGCCCCGCGCGAACTCCAGGAAGCCGGGCAGCACCTGCTCGATGCGCGGGGCGTCCACGACCATGGCCGTGGTGATCCCGGTGATCTGCACGATCTGCGGCGGAATCGCGCAGCCGGGGTTCACCAGCGTGGCGAACTCCCCGAGCACCTCACCGCCGCGCACCTTGACCGCCCCGATCTCGGTGATCGAGTCACCCTCGGGACTGGTGCCGGTGGTCTCGAGATCCACCACCACGAACGTCGTGTCGTAGAGCGGTGTCTCGAGCTCGTCGAAGGCCAGCTGCGCGGCAGGATCCGGTCTCGAAGGCACGGACCGCAAGCGTAGGCGCAGGGTCCGACAACCGAGGGCGGATCCGCCCGGTCAGGGCCGGGAAACACGGGAAACCGCCCGGTCATAACGCTGTTATGGCTGATCAGGCGAAATGTCTGTATATAAGGTCGAGATACTCGAGGTGCAATCCCCGAATTGCTGAAATATGCCAGATTGTGACCAGGGTCACTTTAATTCGGATTATGGATCAATTTTGTGGAAGAGGCCGTTTGGTCCGGATCGGCGGCCGACGTGTGCTGCTCCGCTGTCCTGCGGTCGGGCGTGTCGATCAAGCCTGTCGCAGATCCCCAGGTCGGAGCCCATGGCTCTGACGTCGTGTTATGCGGAATCCGTCGAGGTCGCGAGGGCCTCGAGCGCAGTCTGGCTACCCGCCGGTAGCCACCGGGACGCTCTCTGGAAAACGGCCGTTGTTATCGTTTCGTGATTGCTGTGACTCAAGTCGCACCGAAATGTTCCCGCGTAACAATTTCGGTTCACGTACCGACCACCTCGGCTTTACAAAGCACCGTTATGTGCTCGTAATCTTCCTGAGACCTCGCGGAGTCCGACGCACCACCGGGTGCGGCGTCGCGGGGCAGATTGGAAGTACCTCACCATGGCGACCACCTCCTCCCAGCGACAGGTCCGGGGCATCACGCGCACCGCGCGCCGTGCCGCAGCGGCCGGAGCCGTCGGCGCTGCCACGCTGAGTGCGCTGCTGCTGCCCGCTACTCCCGCGTCGGCCCAGCCGGTCAACACTCCGGTCGGCACCTTCGACGTGCCCGACTCGATCCAGCTGCCGGCCATCCCGGGCGCCCCGGCGTCCATCCCGGTGAACATCCCCGAGATCCCGGGCATCGTCACCCCGCAGGGCCCGGTCCCCGGCGCCCCGGCCCCGCAGAACAACGTGCACCAGGCCGCGGTCGACGCCGCCATGAGCCGCATCGGCGACCCGTACGTGTACGGCGCCTCGGGCCCGAACGCCTTCGACTGCTCGGGCCTGGTCCAGTGGTCCTACGCGCAGGCCGGTGTCAGCCTCCCGCGCACCAGCTACGAGCAGGCCGGCGCCGGCGCGCCCGTCTCCTTCGACGACCTGCAGCCGGGCGACGTGGTGTCGTTCTACGGCGGCAGCCACTCGGGCATCTACATCGGCGACGGCAATGTCGTGCACGCCTCGACCTCCGGCCAGCCGGTGAAGGTCGCCCCGATCTCGTCCATGCCGTTCGCGGGCGCCGTCCGCATCTAGATCCGCAGCCGATTTCGAACGGCGACCGTAATGCTTCCGTGGCCTGCTGGACACAAGCGGTCGCCGTTTCGTAATCTTATCGAGACCTTCTTGACCAGCTCGGGGTAAGAGAACGGGACGACAGCAACCGTGGCAGCGCAACAGCGACCTCATCGGACACACGGTCAGCGGACCAGACGACTGGTGGGCGAGGCACTCACGGTGGGCGCCCTCATGGTCGCCTCCTACGGCACCCTCGGCATCGGACCGGCCACCGCCGACCCGGTCGCCGCACCCGCCACCGCGGGCGAGGCGGTCCAGAAGATGATCGACCTCTCCCGGCAATCCGAGCAGCTCAACCAGCAGGCGCTCAACGCGCAGGCCGATCTCGACACCAAGCTGGCCGCGGCCGCCGCCGCCGATCAGAAGGCCACCGACGCCGCCGCCGCGCTCGGCGCCGCCAAGGCCGAGATCGCCCGCTACCGTCCGGTCATCGATCGCGCCGCCACCTCCGCGCTGCTCGGCAGCCGCACCAACCGGCTCACCTCGCTACTGGTCAGCAACTCACCGCAGCAGCTGCTCGATCAGATGTCCATCGTGGATCTGGTGGGCACGCGCACGAATGATCAACTGGGCCAGTATCAGAAGGCCACCGACGCCGCGTCCGTCGCCGATGCCGCCGCCCGCGCCGCCGCCGAGACCGCGCGCGCCGCCAGTGCCGCCGCCGATGCGGTCCGCTCCGATCTGGAATCCAAACGCGCTGCGCTGCAAGGCTCCATGGCCGGTGTCATCGCCGCGTGGGGTCAGCTCTCCGCCGGTGACAAGTCCGCGCTCGCGGGTTCGATGTTCCCGCCCGGCTTCGACCGCGACAGCCTGCTGCGCGGCCTGGTCCCCGGCTCCGGCACCAGCGCGCTGGCCGCCGGTCTCACCCGCGTCGGCGATCCCTATGTCTGGGGTGCGACCGGACCCGACCAGTTCGACTGCTCCGGCCTCGTGCAGTGGGCCTTCCGCCAGGTCGGCAAGAGCGTGCCGCGCACCAGCCAGCAGCAGTCGAGTTTCGGCACGCCGGTGGCCGAGAAGGACCTGCAGCCCGGCGATGTCGTCTTCTTCTACTCTGACATCTCGCATGTGGGCATCTACGCCGGCAACGGATTGATGCTGCACGCTTCGACTTTCGGCGTTCCCGTGCAGGTCGCGCCGATGAGCTCCACACCGTTCCATTCGGCGCGCCGGTTCTGACGCTGAACCGCGCATGAGTACGAGGTGGCCGCGCATGAGTACGACGAGGTGGCGATGAGCGCTCTGCGGCGGATGCGCGGCTGGTTGTCGGCGCGACGGCGATTCCAGTTCGTCGCCACCCTGGTCATGGTCACCGGACTGACCGCCGCCTGCGGCGCGCTGCTCATGATCCCGAATTCGGTGCTGCCGACGCTGCGCGCGGTGGTGCCGGGCCAGGATGCGGCCGGGTCGACCGCGACCGATCCGCAGGTGCCGGTGGTCAAGCGGACCATGGACTACTACGGCAAGCTCGTCGCCGAACCGGTGTCCACGGGCTCGGGCCGCATCGGCGTGGTGCTCGGCCATCCGGCGCAGCGGGCCGATATCGATGTGCTGGCAAGCGAACTCGCGGCGGCCACCACGGCCGTCACCTCGCTGTGGGGCCCGGACTGGAATCAAGCACCGGTCGTGGTGGTGGCCTCCAGCCCCGCCGAATTCGCCGCGCTCACCCACGCCGTCGGTGACGTCCCCGCCGAGGTCGCCGCCTCCACGGTCGCCGACCCTGTTCGGCCCGGCGCCGAATTGACCGGTCAGCGTGTCGTTTTCGGCCCCCAGGCCGGTCACCGCCTCGGCCCCGACGGCCTACGCGCGGTGCTGCGCCATGAACTCACCCACATGGCCACCCGCAAGATCACCGTCGACGGCTCCCCGATGTGGATGCTCGAGGGCGCCGCCGAATACACCGCCCACCGCGGCATGCACCGACCGGTCACCGAAATCGCACCCACCCTCACCGCCCGCGCCCGCACCGGCGACCTGCCCGCCGATCTCCCCGCGGATGCCATGTTCGCCCCCACCAGCGGCCAGGCCTCGCTCGCCTACGAACAGGGCTGGTCGGTCTGCGCTTTCATCGCCGACAAGTACGGCGACCCCAAACTCGTCGACCTGTATCGCCAGCTGGCCTCCGGCCCGAAGGACCGCGCCGCCCTCGACTCGGCCTTCCGCACCACCCTCGACACCGGCTACCCCGACTTCGTCACCGACTGGCGCGCCTGGATCACCTCCCGCACCGCCGCGGGCGCGTAACCCACTCGCACCGCAACCCTGCGCCGGACCGGGGGTGCAGTAGGTTTGTGGCCATGGGGCGAACGCTGCTGGTTACCAATGATTTCCCGCCACGACCGGGCGGAATTCAGTCGTATCTGCACGCCCTGGCCCTGCAACTGCCCGCCGACGAGCTGGTGGTCTACGCGCCGCGCTGGCGGGGCGACAGCCACTGGAAGTTCGACGCGGAGCAGCCGTTCCAGGTGGTGCGGCATCCGACCACGCTGATGCTCCCCACACCGCTGGTCGCCCGGCGCGCCAAGAAGCTGATGCGCGACGAGAAGTGCGATCGGGTGTGGTTCGGGGCCGCCGCGCCGCTGGCGCTCATGTCGCCGGTGCTGCGCAAGGCGGGGGCCGAGCGGATCATCGCGTCCACGCACGGGCACGAGGTCGGGTGGTCGATGCTGCCCGGATCGCGGCAGGCGCTGCGGGTGATCGGCGACCACACCGATGTCGTCACCTATGTCAGTAAATACACGCGCCGCCGCTTCTCGACGGCGTTCGGCGCGCAGGCCGCGCTCGAATACCTGCCGCCCGCCGTGGATTCCGAGATCTTCAAGCCGGACCCGGCCGCCCGGGCCGAACTGCGCGAACGCTACGGGCTGGGCGACCGGCCCACGATCCTGTGCCTGTCGCGGCTGGTCCCGCGCAAGGGCCAGGACATGCTGATCACCGCCCTGCCCGAGATCAAGAAGCGGATCGACGGGGCCGTGCTGGTGATCGCGGGCAGCGGGCCCTACGAGCAGAAGCTGCGCGCCTTCGCCGACGCCATGGGCCTGCGCGACGATGTCGTGTTCACCGGCCGCGTTCCGGCCAAGGAGCTCGCCGCCCACCACACCATCGCCGATGTCTTCGCCATGCCGTGCCGCACCCGCGGTTTCGGGCTGGACGTCGAGGGTCTGGGCATCGTCTTCCTGGAGGCCTCGGCCTCGGGAGTGCCGGTGGTGGCGGGCAATTCGGGCGGCGCGCCGGAGACCGTGCGCGAGGGCGAGACCGGACGGGTGGTCAACGGCCGTTCGGTGCAGGAGCTCACCGACGCCATCGTCGACATCCTCTCCGACCGCGAGGCCGCCGCCGCCATGGGCGCGGCCGGCCGCCAATGGGTGCAGCAGCAGTGGCGCTGGGACCTGATGGGCGCGCGACTACAGGAACTGCTGGCCGGTCCCCGGTCGGCGCGGGTCTGAGACGATTCCTGTCCTGCGCTAGGCTCAGCCGCGTGAGCAGTATCCAGGTTGCCGATCAGACCTTCGTCGCCGCGCCGGGCACGGCCGTGGCCGAGGTGCTGGCCGATCGCGCCCGCTGGCGCCGCTGGTTCCCCGACCTGCAGTTACAGGTCCGGGAAGACCGGGGCGACAAGGGGATTCGCTGGACCGTCAGCGGCGCCGCGGAAGGCACCATGGAGGTCTGGCTGGAGCCCATGCTGGACGGCGTCATCATGCATTTCTTCATGCACGCCGAACCGCGCGGCGGCATCGCCGGTATGTCCGGACGTGAGCTGCTGGCCCTGAACCGGACCCGCCGCGTCGCGGGCAAGGTGATGTCCTTCGAGATCAAGGCCCGCCTCGAGGCCGGGCGCAAGGCCGGGGTCGCGCCCGCGGCCGTGCACTGACCGACCGCTCCACGTCACAGGCTGAAAGGAAGCGTTGCCGCCCATGGCCGATCGAACTCAGAGGTCGATCGTGATCGACGCCCCCTCGGATCGAGTGATGGCCGTCATCGCCGACCTGGAGTCGTATCCGGAATGGGTCGCCGCGGCCCGCTCGGTGGAAGTGCTCGACAAGTTCCCGGACGGCCGGGCCCGCACCGCCCGCTTCGTCCTGGACGCCGGGGTCGTGAAGGACACTTACACCCTGTCCTACACCTGGCGGCCCGACGGCCGCGCCGTGAGCTGGAGCCTGGTCAGCGGTGATCTGCAGAAGGCGCAGGACGGCACCTACGAGCTCATCGCCCTGCCCGACGGCACCACCCAGGTCGTCTACGAGTTGACCGTGGACCTGAACATCCCGATGATCGGCATGTTCAAACGCAAGGCGGAGAAGGTCATCACCGACACCGCCCTCAAGGAACTCAAGAAACGGGTCGAAGGCTGACCACCGGCGGTACCGAACGCTCGCCGCGCCCCGCCACCCGCGTCGAGCTTTTCATCGGCAAGGGTGGCGTCGGAAAAACCACCTTGGCCTGCGCCACCGCCCTCGCCTACGCGCGCGACGGGCAACGGGTGCTGCTGGCCTCGCTCGATCAGGCCCACTCCCTCGGCGATGCCCTGGGCTACCGGCTGCGCCACGGCGCGGAGGCGGCCGTCGCCAGCCTGCCGCTGCCCATGTTCGCCGCCGCCGCACCGGCATTCGCCGATGTCAGGGAACCGGGGTTCGGGGCGGCCGAGGGGGCGTATCCGGCAACCGACCCGAGTTTCGATGCCGCGCAGCCGGTTCCGGAGCTGGATGTCATCGAAGTGGATTCGCTTGCGCTGCTGGAGGATCGGTTCCGGCAGGTGCTGGTCATGGCGTCCGGGGCCGGGCACGAGCACGGATTCGATTTGGGGGCATTGGATCCCGCCGAGTTGACGGGCCTGCCCGGCGTGCAGGAACTGCTGGCGCTGCTGGAGATCACGCGATTCGCCGCGGACGCGCGCTGGGATGTGATCGTGGTGGACTGCCCGCCGTCGGCGGACATGCTGCGCATCGTCACCGCGCCCGACACCGTGCTCGGCTATCTGGAGCGGGTGTGGCCCGCGCACGCGCGCACCATGGAGGCCATCGGGACCGACTTCCGTAAGGCCGTGCTGGCGGTGACCGTCGAGCAGATCGTGGCCGCGGTGACCGATGCCCGCGATCTGCTGGTGGACCGCACCCGCACCGGCGCCCGGCTGGTGACCGCCGCCGAGCAGGTGGCCGTCGCCGAATCCGCGCGCGTGCGTTCGGCGGCCGCGCTGCTGGGTATCCGCTTGGATGCCGTGCTGGTCAACAAGGTGCTGCCGGAGATGCCGGGGCCCGACGCCGCCGCGCCGCCGCATCCGGCGGTGCAGTGGTACTTCAACCGGCGTGGCGAACAACTCGACGTGGTGACCGAGCTCCGCAAGCGCCTGCGCGGCGTTCCGGTGCAGGTCGTGGGCCATGCCGGGGCCGAGCCGGTGGGGCTGAGCTCGCTGGCCGCGCTGTCCTACGCGGTGGACGCGAGTGGTAACTGGGTGGGATGGCGTCCGATCCCTATGCTTGGCACAGATGCGGACGGTGTGCTGCCCGCGCTCGAGCCGGGGACCGCCGCCGAACCGGTGGTGCGGCTCGAATCGGGCGCGGGCGTGCACTCGCTGTTCGCGATGCGCATGCATCTGCCCGTGGTCGACGCGTCGACCCTGCGGCTGGGACGAGTGGAGGACGATTTGATCGTGGGAGCGGACGGGGTCCGGCGGCGCTTGCGGCTGGCCCCGGTATTGCGGCGGTGCACGGTCGAGACCGCCGAGCTCGACGGCGACCAGTTGGTCATCCGTTTCCGGCCCGATCCGGCGGTCTGGCCGAAATGACCGCCACCCATCCGCGTCCCGGCCATCCGGAGGAGAACCTCGGCGAATTCGCCGAGGAACTGCGGCTGCTCGCCGAGGCCGTGCTCGAACGCGTCGAACCGGTGCTGCGCCGCACCGCCTCCGACGGGCGCGCCGAATGGTCCAGCTGCAGCTGGTGCCCGGTGTGCGCGGCCGCGGCCATCGTGCGCGGTGAGCACCACGATGTGGTGGCCGCCATCGCCGATCACGGCACCGCCATCGTCACCGTGCTGCGCGAGGCGCTCGCCGGAGTGCCGGTGGAGCCGGTGATTCCGCCGGATCTGGACCCGGATTCGCCGGAATATCAAGCCTGGCATCGGCATTCGCATTTCGCCGGAACCGGTTCCGAGGCAACCGATCTGCCGTTCGCCGACGCCTACGCCACCGCGCGCGGCGAGACCGACGAGGCCGGGCCGGGCGAAAGGGGCGGGGGCGGAGAGGGATCCGCGCATGCTCCGGGTGCGGGCCTGGCCGCTGTCTTCGCTCGCTTCCTCGCCGGTGCGCAGGGCCGCGCCGCCGCGCGAAAGCAGCCCGGGGACAACGACTTCGGTGCACAGGCTGCCCAAGATCCCTTCGGCGACGGACCCGGCGCCGCGCGCAAGCCGTCGGGCGAGCACCAGCCGTTCGGCCCGCCCGTCGCCCGCCCCGCCGACGACCCCGGTCGCCCGGCGGCCGGTCGCGCATCGCGCCCCGGGGGTGGTCGACGCGCCAAGTACCAGTCCATCGACGTGACCATCAAGGCATGAGAGAGGGTGAGGACGTGCCGCTGACCGTGGGTATCGATGTGGGCGGCACGAATATTCGGGCGTCGGTGGTGGACGGTGCGGGCGAGGTGCTCGACACCGTGACCGCGCCGACCCCGCACTCGGCCCGCGCCCTCGAGGACGGATTGGCCCGCGCGGTGCGCGAGTTGTGCGGCCGCCACGCCATCGGCGCGGTCGGGCTCGCGGTCGCCGGATTCGTCGACGAGGACCGCGCCACCGTGCGTTTCGCACCGCATCTGCCGTGGGAGGACGCGCCGGTGGCGCAGCGGCTCACCGACCGCCTCGGCCTGCCGGTCATCCTCGAGCACGACGCCAATGCCGCGCTGTGGGCGGAGTACCGCTTCGGCGCGGCGGCGGGCGGGCGCAATGTGGTGCTGGTGGCCATCGGTACCGGCATCGGCGCGGCGCTGCTCAGCAATGGCCAGCTGTATCGCGGAAGCTTCGGCGTCGCACCGGAACTCGGGCATCTGACGGTGGTGCCCAATGGCCGCGCCTGCCCGTGCGGCAAGCGCGGGTGCTGGGAAAGGTACTGCAGCGGAACGGCTCTGGTCGACACCGCGCTCGAATTCCTGGCCACCGACCCGCAGCGCTCCACCCTGCTGGCCCGCGAATCCGGCCGCGATCCGGGCTCGCTCACCGGCCGTCGGGTCGCGGGCGCGGCCCAGGACGGCGATCCCGTCGCCCAGGGCGTGATGGCCGACTTCGCCCGCTGGCTGGGCCTGGGCCTGGCCTTCGTCAGCGACATCTTCGACCCGGACCTGATCGTGGTCGCCGGTGGCGTGAGCAGCTCGGCCCCGCTGTTCCTCGACGACGCCCGCGAGCACTACGCGGGCTCGATCACCGGCGCCCGCCACCGCCGCCTGGCCCGCATCCGCACCGCCCAGCTGGGCGAGGCCGCGGGCATGATCGGCGCGGCGGAACTGGCTCGCGCGGCCGTGGCCGCCGACCAGGACGCGGTCCCGGCACATCGCTGACACGGTCCGGTCGCGGCGTTGACGAATTCCGGCCCGTCCACGATCAATTCCAAAACTCGGGACGAATGTCCCGACATAGGAGAAACCCGCCACCACCGGTTGGTTACGGTGAGGACTCGGCGGTAGGGTAGGCAAGCAGTGGTGGTGCCCGCAACGAGGCCGGTCCCGGGTATCGAAACAGGGGAAAGGACGCAATGTTCTACTGGCTGCTGAAGTACGTCTTGGTGGGGCCGTGGATGCATCTCATCAACCGGCCGAAGGTTGAGGGCGTCGAGAACATCCCCGCCAAGGGCGCGGCCATTCTGGCCGGCAATCATCTGTCCTTCACGGACTGGTTGTTCACCCCGTTGATGAGCCCGCGCCGGATCACCTATCTGGCCAAGGCCGAATACTTCACCACCCCGGGTCTCAAGGGCCGGCTGCAGAAGTTCTTCTTCTCCGGCACCGGCCAGTACCCGATCGACCGGTCCGGTGCGGACGCGGCCGAATCCGCCCTCAACACCGCGCGCAAACTGCTCGGTGAGGGCCGCCTGGTCGGGCTGTACCCCGAAGGCACCCGCTCCCCGGATGGTCGCCTCTACAAGGGCAAGACCGGTGTGGCACGCCTCGCCCTGGAGACCGGAGTGCCGGTGATCCCGGTAGCCCTGATCGGCACCGACGAGGTGTGCCCGCCCGGTCCCTTCCGCTGGCGGCCGCGCCAGGTCACCGTGAAATTCGGTGCCCCCATCGACTTCTCGCGCTACGAGGGCATGGGCGGCAACCGCTTCGTCGAACGCGCCGTCACCGACGAGATCATGTACGAGCTCATGCAGATGGGCGACCAGGAATACGTCGACGTCTACGCCGCCTCCCTGAAGAAGGACGTCCCCTCCGGCAGCCGCCCCGACGAGGACCGCATCCCTCAGACCATGGCGGGCTAGCCGCCACGAACACGCGAAAGGCCCCGGGAGACACAATCTCCCGGGGCCTTCCGCATGTCTGGATCAGGATGCCTGAATCCGCCGGTACGCCTCGATCGCCTCGAACTTGGCGAGGTTGTGCCGAGCATCGGCAAGCGCGTCGTGCGCGTCCTTCGGAACCGGCGGCAGCGGCGGCCGCCCGTGCTGGTCCCAATGCTGGCGCAGCTCATTGGTGTACCGGGGCAGCGCGTTGGGCAGATCGACCATCGAACCCCACAGCTGGCACAGCGCCACGTGGTCATAGGCCCCGACCCACGCCCACAGCTCGGGCTCGACGCCGGGCCGGGGGACCAGGAACTTGTAGAGGTCGTCGCGAATGCGCTGGCGGGAGCGCCACAGCGGGGACGACGGCGGCGGCAGCTTGGGTAGCACGTTGCGGCGGACGAACGGCCCGGCCTTCTCGGGGTCGAATTCGGTGGAGACCGCGTAGAACTCGCGTCCGTCCTCGCACACCACCGCGATGGAGACGAGGTCGATGACAGTTCCGTCCTCGATGAATTCCGAATCGTAAAAGTACCGCAGTGAGATGGGTCTCTCCTGACCTCGAGCTCGGGAAATGGATCCGGGCCTGATCATACGACCGGCGGGTGTGAGCAATCCCAGCCCTGGGGGTGGTCCACCTCACCAAGGTCGATCCGTATTCTGAACGGGTGAACTGGACCGTCGACGTACCGATCGATCGCTTGCCGGAACTTCCTCCGCTGCCCGCCGAGCTCCGTCGGCGCCTCGACGACGCACTCGCTCGCCCGGCGCTGCAGCAGCCGTCCTGGGATCCGGAGCAGGCCGCCAAGATGCGCACCGTGCTCGAGAGCGTGCCGCCCATCTGCGTGCCCGCCGAGGTGGAGGAGCTGCGGCTACGGCTGGCCGAGGTGGCGCGGGGTGAGGCCTTCCTGATGCAGGGCGGCGACTGCGCGGAAACCTTCGCCGACAACACCGAGCCCCATATCCGCGGCAATATCCGCACGCTGCTGCAGATGGCGGTGGTGCTGACCTACGGCGCGAGCCTGCCGGTGGTGAAGGTGGCCCGGATCGCGGGGCAGTACGCCAAACCGCGCTCGGCCGACACCGATTCGCTGGGGCTGAAGTCCTACCGCGGTGACATGGTCAACTCCATCGTCGCCGAAGCCGGTGTCCGGGAGCACGATCCGTCGCGTCTGGTGCGCGCCTACGCCAACGCGTCGGCCGCCATGAACCTGGTGCGCGCGCTCACCTCCGCCGGCATGGCCGACCTGCACAAGGTGCACGACTGGAACCGCGAGTTCGTGGCGCAGTCCCCGGCCGGCGCCCGCTACGAGCAGATGGCCACCGAGATCGATCGCGCGCTCGCCTTCATGAAGGCCTGCCGCGTCAACGATCCCAACCTGTCGACCGCGCGGCTCTACGCCAGCCACGAGGCGCTGGTGCTCGACTACGAGCGCGCCATGCTGCGCCTGAGCGAGCACCCGGTCACCGGCGAGCCGGTCCTCTACGACCTGTCGGCGCACTTCCTGTGGATCGGCGAGCGCACCCGCCAGCTCGACGGCGCGCACGTCGCCCTGGCCGGGCTGATCGCCAACCCGATCGGCCTCAAGATCGGCCCGACCACCACGCCGGAGCAGGCCGTGGAATACGTCGAGCGCCTGGACCCCAACAACGAGCCCGGCCGCCTGACCCTGGTCGCGCGCATGGGCAATCAGAAGGTCCGCGAGGTGCTGCCCGCCATCATCGAGAAGGTGCAGGCGACGGGCCACCAGGTGATCTGGCAGTGCGACCCCATGCACGGCAACACCCACGAGTCCTCCACCGGCTACAAGACCCGCCACTTCGACCGCATCGTCGACGAGGTGCAGGGCTTCTTCGAGGTGCACCACGCGCTGGGCACCCACCCGGGCGGCCTGCACATCGAGCTCACCGGTGAGAACGTCACCGAATGCCTCGGCGGCGCACAGGACATCTCGGATCTCAACCTCGAGGAGCGCTACGAGACGGCGTGCGACCCGCGCCTGAACACCCAGCAGTCCCTCGAACTGGCGTTCCTGGTCGCGGAGATGCTGCGCTAGGACCCGCGAGCGTGACAGAGCCCGGACCGTTGAAACGGTCCGGGCTCTTACGTTTCCGAGCTCTATGAGAGTTAGGGAATCGCTACCAGGGTGATGGTCGCACCGGGCTCGACGGTGTCGCCGGGAGCGGTGCTCTGGGAGATGATGATCGAGCTGTCGTTGCTGGCCAATTGTCGGACGGTGACCTGCAAGCCCAGGGCCTGCAGCTTGCTGCGGGCGGTGGAGACGTTGGAGCCCAGCAGATTCGGCATCTCGATGGCGGTGTTCACGATGAGCACCACACCGGATCCTGATTCGGCGCTGGATCCCGCGGCGGGATCGGTGCCGACCACCGAACCGGATTTGATCTTCGGGTCGTACTGGTCCCGGGTGGAACTGATGGTGAGTCCGGCCTTCTGGAGCGCCGTTTTGGCTTCCTCGGCGGTCTTGCCCCGCACATCGGGCACCTTGACCGGCTGGGATCCCTTGCTGCGGTAGACCTTCACCTGCGCGTTGGCGGGGAGAATCGTGCCGGGTCCCGGATCCACCTTGGCGACAGTGCCTTTCGGTGCGGCACTGCCTATCTCTCCGGCGTCCACGGGGGTCAGTCCCGCGTCCTTGATGGCCTGGTTGACCGCCTTGACGTCTTGTCCGGCCTGCACATCCGGCACCTTCGGCTTACCGCTGGAGACCAGCACCGCGACCAGCGAGCCCTTGGTGATTCTGGTTCCGGCGGGCGGATCGGTCCCGACCACATTGCCGACCGGAATGGCGTCGGAGGCCTTGTCGCGGGTCTCGGTTTTGAAGCCCGCCTCCTGCAGCGTGCTGATCGCCTTGTCCTGGTTCATCCCCGCGATGGACGGCACCGCCGAGAATCTGCCGACCCCGAGCCACCAGCCGCCGATACCCAGCAGCAGCGCCAGCGCGATCACCACGCTCAACCAGACGATGACCTTGCGCCGGGACTTGCCGCGATCCTCGATCATTTCCGATGGATAGCCGTGGTTGCCGGGTGGTCCCGGGGGCGGCTGCGGGGAGTAGTCGGGCCGATACTCCGGCGGAATCTCCCGCGCCGCGGTCATCACCCGGGTGTGCTGCGCCTGGGGCTGCACCTTCACCGTCGGCGGGTCCACGGGTAGTCGCGTGGTCAGATCGGCCGCGCCGGGAATCGACCGCGCGGGCTGGGCCGCGGGTGCGGGCGTCGGCCCGACCCGGTACTTGGCGCTGAGATGTTCGGCCGACTCGGTCGGCGCGGGCACCCGATAGTCGGGCAGCTGCAATTCGCGTGCGATGCGGCGCAGTTCGCCCGCCATCTCGGTGGCGTCGGCGAAGCGGTGCATGGGCTCGCGCGCGGTGGCATGCGCGACCAGCTCGTCGATCTCGGGCGGGATGCCGCTGATGAAGCGGCTCGGCGACGGCACATCCTTCTCGACCCGCTGCAGCGCGATCGAGAGCGAATTGTCGCCGGTGAACGGCGTACGCCCGGTGAGCATTTCGAAGATGAGCACGCCCGCGGAGTACACATCGCTGCGCGCGTCGGCGGTGCCACTGGTGACTTGCTCGGGGGAGAGGTAGGCGGCCGTGCCGAGGATCACGCTGTCGGAGGTGATCTTCGCCTCGGCGACCGCGCGCACCAGCCCGAAGTCGGCGATCTTGACCTCGCCCGAATCGGAGATGAGCACGTTCTCCGGCTTGATGTCGCGGTGCACCAGACCCGCGGCATGCGCCACGCCGATGGCGTAGAGCACCGGCTCGGCGACGGCGCGCACCGCGTGCGGCGGCATGGGCCCGCGTTCGCGCAGCAGTTCGCGCAGCGTCCCGCCCTCGACGAGCTCCATGATGAGGAACGGATGGTCGCCGTCCACGCCCTGGTCGTACACCGCGACCAGCGATGGATGCTTGAGCTTGGCCACGGCCCGCGCCTCGAGTTCGAAGCGGGTCAGGAATTGCGGATCGGAGGCGAACTTCGGATCCATCACCTTGATGGCAACCGGTCGGTCCAATCTGGTGTCCACCCCCCGGAACACCATGGACATGCCGCCGCGCGCGATCGGCGCATCGATGCGGTAGCGCCCTTCCAGCATCTGGCCGATCAACTGCAACCCTTCCGATTCTCCGAATTTTCCGATTGACCGCCCGCGCGGCTCACCCGATGGTAGCCGCGTCGGGGTGTGATGCGACGGTGGCGACGCGAGAGACTACCGTGGTCCGCGTGAGTGCCTTTCCTTGCAGCGAAGACGTCCTGCCGGATTCGGTGACGCTGATCCCGTTGCCCGACGTGGCCGAGCAGCTGGGCATGGTGGTTACGCGAGTTCATCAGATGCTGCGCGACCATCAGATAATCGCCGTGCGCCGCGACGGCGTTGCCGGAATCCCGAAGGAGTTCTTCGACTCCACCGGCGCCGTCACCAAACACCTGACCGGTCTGATCACGGTCATGCGTGACGGCAAATACACCGACGAGGAAATCCTCGAGTGGATCTACACCGAGGACGACACCCTCCCGGGCCGCCCGATCGACGCCCTGCATGGCCCGCTGGCCCGCGAGGTCATCCGCCGGGCCGCCGCGGACCCGTTCTGATCGGTTCCGGAAATAACAGCCGTCGCGGTCAGTTCCGCAAAGGACTGGCCGCGACGAATTCCCGTGCCGCGACCCGCAATCGGCGGTGCTGCGGCACGACGGCGCGGCGAGTGAAGACCGCGTAGTCGGCCCGTTCGATCTCGTCGAGAATCCCGCTGTACAGGGTGGCCGCCGTGCGAATCGCCGGGCGCACCCGCGGTGTGAGCAGATCGATACCCGGGATCGCGCGCCTATAGATGCCCCGGTTGATCGCGATCAGATGAGCCAGTGCCCGCCGGACCCGCGGATCGGTCCGCCCGGATTCCCGGCATTGGAACAGCAGTTCGGCGTCCACCCCGAATACCGCCAACTCGTCAGCGGGGAGATACACCCGCCCGCGATCCAGATCCTCGGCGATGTCGCGCAGGAAGTTGGTGAGCTGGAACGCTTCCCCCAGCGCCGCCGCGGCCGGTTCGGCATCGGCGACCGGGACCACGGTCCCCAGCACCGGCAGTAATTGCAGCCCGATGGCGGCGGCCGAGCCGCGCATGTAGTCGCCCAGTTCGGCGAGGCTGGCGTAGCGGTCGCGGTATTGCGGCCCACCGGGGATGTCCATCCGCATGGAGTCGAGGAACACCCAGAAGTGTTCGGCGGCAATCGAATACCGCCGGATGGTGTCGGAGACCGCGAGCAGCACCCGGGTCTCGGCGCTGTCGTCCGCCTCGACGGGCGCGTCCACCAGCCGGGCCCGCAGTTCGTGTTCGATGTGGTCCAGCCGGGCCGCGGATTCGGCCGCCCGGTTCGGCGCGTCGGCGGCGTCCACGATGTCGTCGACCAGCCGCGCGAAGGCGTAGAGCGCGTGCACGGCCGGTCTTCGCTCCGGTTCCAGCAGCCGGGTGGCCAGGAAGTAGGTGCGGCCGTGGGCGGCGGCGATGCGGCGGCAGTCCCGGTAGGCGCGGTCGAGCGGCATGGGAGGGTTCACACCGGGCCGGGCGCGGCGGTGCCGAGCTTCTCGGTCTGGGTCTCGATATGCGATTGCGCCGCACGCAGTTTCAGCGGATCCACGGTGCGCAGCGACCGCGCGGCCACCACCGCGACGAAGATGGCCAGCGTGCCGTGCACATAGCCGGTCACCGGCGCGCCGTCGGGCTGGAAGATCAGCATGAGCCAGGTACACAGGCCGACCAGGATCTGCAGCGTCCGGGTGGACAGCGCGAACGCGGCGGCCAGCGCCAGCGGCCACGAGTAGTACCAGGGCAGCGCGGCCGGGGACAGGATCACGATGGCGACGAAGGCGACCAGGATGCCGAGCACGGCCTCCTTCTCGCTGCTCTTGAACCGCCACCAGGCCCATACCAGGAAGCCGACCATGACCACCGCGCACATCAGGCGGGTGACGTTCAGCACCGGGTCCATCTGGAACGGCGTCACCCAGGTGACGATGTGCGCCATGATCGTCGGCAGCGAGAGCCAGTTGATGATCTTCTTCGAGCCGGACAGCGCGGTGAGCCAGCCGATCTGGTGATCGCGCAGCCCGGTGGCCCAGGTGGCCATGGCGAACACGGCCACGAACACGGCCACGCCCAGCGCGCTGATCTTGGCGAAGGTCAGCACCGGATGGGGCATCTCGCCCTCGTTCTGCGCGGCCCGGCGTTCGCGTTCGTGAATCATCCAGATCCACACCAGGAACGGCAGCGCCACGCCCGCGGTCGCCTTCACCGCCACGCCGACGGCCACCACCACGATGCCCGCCACGTGATGGTGTTCGAGCACCAGCGCGATGCCCGCGCACATCAGGCCGACCATCAGCATCTCGTTGTGCACGCCGCCGATCAGGTGGATCAGGACCAGCGGGTTGAGCACCGCCAGCCACAACGCCGTGGTGGGCTTCCCGCCCAGATGCTTGGTCAGATGCGGGATGGCCCACACCATGAGCGCCAGGCCCGGCAGCATGACCAGCCGCAGCGCGATGGTGCCCGCCACCACGTTGTCACCGGTGATGCTGGTGATGGCGCGCCCGATGAGCAGGAAGACCGGCCCGTAGGGCGCGGTGGTGTTGAGCCAGACCGGGCTCACGTTGTCGAGCACGGTGGCGGCGTTGGCGTGCAGTTCGGTCGGCCCGAACTGGTAGGGGTTGATGTGGTCGCGCAGCATCGCGCCCTGCGCCAGGTAGGAGTAGGCGTCGCGGCTGAACAGCGGCACCGAGAACAGCAGCGGGAAGATCCAGACGCCGACGATCACGCGCAGCTCGTTGAGGGTGACCTCGATCCCGGGCTGCCGGCCGATCACGATGCGCCCCAACCGCACCCACGCGGTGATCATGGCGATCACGCCGATCCACACGAACAGCGACGACAGCACCAGCCCGTGCCCGAACCGCAGCCACGACAGGTGCATGGCCTCCAGCAGCGGATCGCTGCGCCGGGTGCTGCCCGCGCCGAAACCGCCGAAGGTCATCAGCAGCGCGCCGAAGAAGCCGAGGGTGGCCGAGTGGCCGGCGGGTCCGCGGACGAAGTCGGCGGCCTGGTGCAGCCAGCCGGGCGTGGCGGGGCCGTCGAGGGAGCTCCGGGTGGCGGCGCGGTCGGCCGGATCGGCCTGCGCGACACCGCGGGCGGTCCGCGTGATCGTGGTGTTCGCGGCGTCCGGAGTGGCGGAGTCCGTCTCGGGGGTCGGCATCGGCGGTCGTTCCCCCGAAAAGGTCGGCGGCGGCGGGCCGCGGGTGATCTAAGGACGCGGTCAGTCTAGTGCTTGCGCACCGGCGCCACCGCTCCGGTGTCAAGTGATCGACTCCCGGCATGTCGCGCGTCACCGGTGATGCGCGCCGCTGCCAGTCTGCCCGACAACAGCACGGTCGGCACGCCGACGCCGGGCACGGTGCCGGAGCCTGCGAGAACGACATTCGCGCGCCCGCGCACCAGGTTTCGAGTACGGAACGGACCGGTCTGCCGGAACAGGTGCGCGGCCGAGAACGGGGTGCCCGCGAGCATGCCCTGCGCCTGCCAGGTGCGCGGGGTGTCCACGTGGTCGATCCGGAAGTGCTCCGAAATCCCTTGGTAGCCGCGCTCTTCCAGGGTCTGCAGGAGTTCGCGCAGGTAGAAGGGGGTGAGCTGGTCCCAGCCGAGCGGTGCGGCATCGAGATTCGGGCAGGGCGCCAGCAGTGACAGTGGCTCGTGGCGGACAGTGTCGCGTAGATGCCCGGCGTTATCGATGTGCTGTTCGGCACGGTCGATGTAGAGCGAGGGATCGGTGAGGGCGGGGCGGGTGAGCAGCAGTGAGGGATCGCTCATCAGCCGTCCGCGCCCGGGACGGGCCGCGATCTCGGTGAACGTCTTGTCCCATTCCTGCCCGAAGTCGATGGTGTGATGCGCCTGCACCGGCCAGCGCGCGGCCACCTCGGCGGGAATTGTGCCGTGCGCCACCACCGCCGACGGTGAGGCCCGCAGCCCGCGCCGGTGCCGCAGCCCGAAGCGCGGCAGCGAGCCGAGATCGGCGGTCACCACGACGGCGTCGCAGTCGAAGACGCGGCCGTCCGCGGTGCGCACCGCCTCGGCCCGCTTGCCCCGGTAGTCGATGCCGATCACCTCGGCGTTGAGTTCGAGGGTGCCGCCCGCCGCCGTGAACGCTCGCCCGAGTGCCGCGGCGATGGCCCGCATGCCGCCCTCGGGGTAGTAGACGCCCAGGCAGGTGTCCATGTAGGGAATCGCGCCGTACACCCCGAGCGCCTGTTTCGGCGCCATGCCCGCGAACAATGCCTGGAAGCTGAACAGCCGTGCGAGCCGCGAATCCCGCATGATCGAGCCGACTTTCGGTCCGAGCCGTCCGAACGCGCCCAGCCGCACCAGCTTCGCCAGCGCGACGCGCTTCTCCGGAATCCGCACCATGTCCAGCGGCGATTCGAAGTTGGTGTCCATGAACTGCCGGAACTCGGCCTCGTACACGTCCTTCAACCAGCCGCGCAGCCGCCGGTACCGCCGGGCGGCCTCGGGGCCGTGCGCCTGCGCGATCTCGGCGGCCATCTGGGCCTCTTCGGAGTAGACGCCGACCACGGACCCGTCCGCGAACCGCGCCCGATAGGCCGGTTCCATCTCCAGAATCCGCAGCCCCACCGACTCGCGAGTCTGCCCGACCACGCCCAGCACGTCATCGATCAACTCGGGGAGCGTGAGAATCGTTGCCCCGGAGTCGATCTCGTAATCCGGCCCGCGATAGCGCCCGACCCGTCCGCCGGGGTGGTCGGCCCGCTCCAGCACCGTCACCTGCCGCCCGGCCGCGACCAGGTGCAGCGCCGCCGCCAGCCCGGACAGTCCGGCTCCCACGACGACCACCCGATCGGTCGGTCCCGCAACAGTTCTCATGCCAGCTTCGCTTCCGTCAGGTCCGTGCGCCGAGCGCCGCGCGTGCGGGTCGGTCAGTAGGTGCGCGCGGTCGCGGCCAGCGCCATGGCGCGCAGCTGCCGCTTGGCGTCGGGGGTCGCGGTGCTCGCGTCCAGGGCGGTGAGCGCCTGGTCGGTCAGCGAGCTGATGCGCTTCTCGACGGCGTCGACCGCGCCGAGTTCGGTGAGGGCCGTGCGCAATTCGGTGACCCGTTCGGGGGTGACGTCGGTGCCCAGGCTGGAGCGGATGAGGTCCGCGATGGCCGGGGCGTCGATGTCGGCGCGTTGCAGGGCCTCGGCGATGAGGACGGTGCGCTTGCCCTCGCGCAGGTCGTCGCCGGACGGCTTGCCGGTGACGGCCGGATCGCCGAAGACGCCGAGCAGGTCGTCGCGCAGCTGGAAGGCGATGCCGATATCGGTGCCGAATTCGCGGTAGGCGGCGACCAGTTCGGGGGAGGCCCCGGCGAGTGCCGCGCCCATGTGCAGCGGGCGTTCGATGGTGTAGGCCGCGGTCTTGTACCGGTTGATGCGCAGCGCCGCCTCGACGGTCTCGTCCCCGGCGGACTCGCCGTGGATGTCGAGCAGCTGCCCGCCCAGCACCTCGGTGCGCATGGCCGCCCACACCGGCGCGAACCGCGCGGCCGCGTCGGCGGTCAGCCCGGCATCGCGGGTCATGTCGTCGGCCCAGGCCAGCGCCAGATCGCCGATCAGCACCGCGACGCTGATCCCGTAGTGGTCCGCGTCACCCCGCCAGCGCTGATCCCGGTGCCGCCCTTCGTAATCCACGTGCACGGTCGGGAAGCCGCGCCGGGTGCGCGAGGAATCGATGATGTCGTCGTGGATCAGCGCGCACGCCTGCACCAGCTCCAGCGCCGAGCACGCGGTCAGCACCGCGTCCGCCTCCGGATCCTCCGGGCTGCGTCCCGCGCCCAGCCAGCCGGTCCACGCGAACGAGGGCCGCGTCCGCTTGCCGCCCCGGATCACGAAGTCCTGCAAGGCCCGTGCCGCGTCCACGAACACCGGTCCCAGCGGTTCCACGATGGGCTCCCGCGTCACGAAGAAGGCCCGCAGTCGTTCCTCCACGGCGGCGACGACAGAGCCCGCGCCGACCGGATGTCGGGTCGGGGTACCAGGTCCGGCGGACAGGGGAGCCTCCTTGATGAGTGCCGTGCTGCGGCGATGCCACGAGCCCCGCCGACCGGCCTACCCCCGGCAGCCGACCTGATCGCGAACCCCTCGGAGCCCGCGCGCGAGACTTCGCCCCCGACAATACCC
>NZ_BAAFGR010000141.1:0-21450 GCF_041154655.1 Nocardia sp. JMUB6875 | reverse complement strand
GGGCAGGGGAGTGGGGTGCGTGGGTGTCGCCATGGCCGTGCCTTTCTTTGACTTAGCATCAAAGAATGGGGGAACTCGGCAGGACAAGGGCGGCGAAGAGACGTAACAATGACTTAACTGTCTGTCGACGGAAGGATTCCGGGTGGCGCGGAAGAAGGATCAGGAGCGGGCGCGGCGCGCGATCATCGACGCCGCGCTGGCCGCGGTCGCGGAGCCGGGGGTGGATCGGCTGCGCATCCGGGAGATCGCCGGCACCGCGGGCGTCTCGCCCGGCACCGTGCACTACTACTTCGAGGATCTGGCGAATCTGCTGCACGAGGTGCACCGCTTCGCCAGCGATCGCTTCTTCGGCGACCGCCTGGCTATGGTCACCGAGATTCCCGACGCCAGAACCAAGATCGGCGCGCTGATCTGGGCCGGACTGCCCGAATCGCCGGACGACACCCTGGTCACCGCGCTGTACCGGCTGGCCTCCTACCACGCCGTCTCCGCCCAGCACGGCGATCTCATCACCGCGCTGTTCAACCAGCAGGTGGCGGTGTACGCCAGCGCGCTGGAGGTGGGAATCGCCCAGGGGCACTTCACGATCGAGGGGCCGATCCTGAGCGTCGCCCGGAATCTGGTGGCGCTGGAGGACGCCTACGGCCTGCACATCGTCAGCCGCAACCGATCCATGACCAAGGTGACCGCGGCCGAGCTGATCTGCTCTTTCGCCCGCACCGCCACCCGCTGCCCCGACATCACCGTGCCCGCCGAGGAGGCCCATCGATGACCGACCCCCAGCTGTTCTCACCCGACGGCCGCCCCCGCGCCCGCTTCCTGGGCATCGCGCCGCCGGGTGAGCCGGGACCCTGGAACGCCATCACCGACGTGCCCGGTGTCGAGGTCGGCTATCGCACAGTCATTTCCGGCGACGGGCCGCTGAAAGTCGGCGAAGGCCCGGCCCGCACCGGCGTCACCGCCATCCTGCCCCGCGGCCGCGCCGGAGTCGGCCGCCCCTGCGCGGCGGGCTGGTACTCGCTCAACGGCAATGGCGAGATGACCGGCACCGCGTGGATCGACGAGGTCGGCCAACTGTCAATGCCCATAACGATTTCCAACACCCACGCCATCGGCCCCTGCCACGCCGGCGTCGTCGATTGGATCGCCCGCACCCACCCCCGCCTGGCCCGCGAATGGCTGCTCCCGGTCTGCGCCGAAACCTGGGACGGCTACCTCAACGACATCAACGGCGGCCACATCACCGCCGACATGGTCGCCGAAACCCTCGACACCGCCCGCACCTGGCCCCTGCTCGAAGGCTCGGTGGGCGGTGGCACCGGCATGAACTGCTACGGCTTCAAGGGCGGCAGCGGCACCGCCTCCCGCCGAGTCCCCTTCGGCCCCGACACCTATACGGTCGGCGTCTTCGTCCAAGCCAACTTCGGTGCCCGCCATGAACTCACGATCGCGGGCCGCCGAGTCGGCGCGGAACTGGATACCGCCAACCCGCAGGAGACGTCCCCCTGGCCCGGCGACACCGTCGCTCCCGGCGGCGCGGGATCGGTGATCGTCATCGTCGCGACCGATGCGCCCGTGGACGCTCTCCAGTGCAAGGCCATGGCCCGCCGCGTCCCGTTCGGGCTGGCCCGTACCGGCACCACCGGCAGCCTGTTCTCCGGCGATCTGTTCCTGGCCTTCTCCACGGCCGCGGATCGCCCGTCCGACACCGGCTTTCCCCGCGGCGAGCCGACCCCCGACGACCTGGTCACCACCACGCGCCTGCCCTGGAATCGCATGGACGCCGTCTACGCCGCAGTCGTCGAGGCCGTCGAGGAGTCGGTCCTCAACGCCCTCATCGTCAATGCCGACATGACCGGCCGCGACGGCCACCACTCCCCGGCACTCCCGCACGACCGCCTCCGGGAAGTGCTGTCGGGCAAATAACCGGTTCGAGGTGCCCCGGCTCTCCGGCGGGGCACTATCGATACATGTCCGAAGTGAACAAGCACAACCTGGTCTATTTCGAAAACCCGTCCATGCGAGGCCTGTACGCCGCCATCGACGAATGGCAGCGCACCAACAACCACCGCTTCCTGTCCCTCACCGTCCACCCCGACGCCGGCAACTTCTGCTGCATCGCCCTGACCAATCCGGCCGAGGTGGTCATCACCAGCGTCGACGGCCACAATCACGCCGCGGTCAACCGCTTCGGCAACCTGTCCGTCACGTCCGATTAGCCGAATGCTGTTCTCACGCAGCGATTGTCAGCGAGGTGCTAGCCGAGTTCCCCGCGCTTCTCCTGCCACGTACTGATCTGCCGCGGCCGCCACGCCCCGTGCACCAGGGGGTTGTGGCCGTGCCGCCCGGCCCGCTGCTCCTTCCGGAACTCCCGGAAGTACTCGAACCGGATCATCAGCAGACCGAAGGTGATGAGCGCCGCCGTCGCGATCGCGCCGATGATCGCCCATCCGCGGTAACCGGAGGCGGCGGCCGTCAGCGTCATCCCGAGCGCCGCGATCCCCAGCAGACACGCCACCAGCGCTGGACCTTCGCCCGGATCTTCGATCGCATCCCCCGGATGCGGATGCCAATGTTCCCCGTTCGGCTTGATCGCCGTCACTTTCACCATGTCTACCTCCCTTGAACTGCGGAGATTTGTAGCCCTCTGTCCAGAATGCGCCCCTCGCCGGAGCTACGCGCGGGTAATTTCGGAGATTTGCGGGTCAGTGGCCGAAACTTTTTTCGGCGGCCGTGTCGATCCGGCGGGGTCTTCGTTCGACCTTGACGTGAGAGGGTCGGACAGCGACCCCCGACAAGGAGGATGACCATGAAGTTCATGCTGATCTGGCGTGCCACCGACGAGGGCAAGGCGTCCATGGCCGACGCCGACTTCGGGCAGATGCTCGAAATCATGGGGCGCTACAACGACGAGTTGATCCGGGCCGGAGTGCTGCTCGCCGCCGAGGGCCTGGACGACGCGCAGGAGGGCGTCGTGGTCGACTTCTCGACCGAACCGCCCCTGGTCACCGACGGCCCGTACGGCGAGACCAAGGAACTGTTCGGCGGCTTCTACATCCTGAACGTGGCCTCCAAGGAGGAGGCCGTCGAATGGGCCAAGCGCGCGCCGTCCTTCGGCCCCGGCTTCAAGACCGAGATCCGCCGCGTCACCACCATCGACGAATTCCCGCAGGACAACGAGTGGATCCAGAAGGAACGCGCCTGGCGCGAGAAGACCGGTCAGCTCTGAGACGTGGTCACAGGCTCTGAGCGATGACCGACACCACCGGTCGTGAGGCGGTCGCCGCGGTGTGGCGCATCGAGTCCGCGCGCATCGTGGGCGCCCTGGCCCGCTACACCGGCGACTTCCCGCTCGCCGAGGATCTGGCCCAGGAGGCGCTGGCCGAAGCGCTGGTGACCTGGCCCCGCGACGGCGTGCCCCGCAATCCGGCGGGGTGGCTGCTCACCGTCGGCCGCCGCCGGGCCATCGACGCCTTCCGCCGCCGGGCCGCCCGCGACGACCGGTACTCCGCCCTCGCCCGTGACTTGGGCGAGGGCGGGGCGGCCACCGGCGGCGTGCCCCCGGAAGCCGATGGCGCCGAACCACTCTGGGATCCGGATCAGATCGACGACGACGTCCTCGCGTTGATGTTCATCTCCTGCCACCCGGTGCTCTCCCGCGAGGCGCGCGTGGCCCTGACCCTGCGTGTGGTCGGAGGTCTGACCAGCGACGAGATCGCCAGGGCCTTCCTGGTGCCCACGGCCACCGTGCAGGCCCGCATCACCCGGGCCAAGAAAACCCTTGCGGCGGCGAAGATCCCGTTCGCCGTGCCCCCGGCCGAGGAGCGCGCCGCCCGCCTCACCTCGGTCCTCAATGTCATCTACGTGATCTTCACCGAGGCCTCCACCGCGACCTCCGGCGAATCCCTCATCCGTCTGGACGTGGCAGCCGAAGCCCAGCGCCTCGCCCGGGTACTGACCCGCCTCGTGCCGACCGAACCCGAGGCACACGGCCTGCTGGCCCTTCTGGAACTGACCGCCGCCCGCTTCCCGGCACGCACCGACGAGCACGGCCAGCCGATCCTGCTCGAGCACCAGAACCGAAACCGCTGGGACCGCTCCGCCATCCGCCGCGGCCGAGCCGCCCTCGACCAAGCCGCCCGCGCGGGCCGCGGCCTCGGCGCCTACGGCCTCCAAGCGGCGATCGCCGAATGCCACGCAGTAGCCGACTCCGTCGACTCCACCGACTGGAACCGCATAGTCCTGCTCTACGAGGCCCTCTCCCGCCTCTCGCCTTCCCCGATCATCGACCTCAACCGCGCGGTAGCCATCTCCATGTCCCAAGGCCCGGCCGCCGCCCTCGCCCTCGTCGACGAACTCAAATCCGCAGCGGCCCTGGCGAACTCCCACCTGCTCCCCAGCGTCCGAGGCGAACTTCTCACCCGACTCGGCCGCCGTAAGGAAGCCCGCGTCGAATTCGAACGCGCCCTATCCCTCTGCGCCAACGGCCCGGAACGCACGCTCCTCGAGAGCAAGCTCGCCGCCTTGGATTGAGGGACTATCCCTGCCAGACCCCGCTGGCGAGGAATCCGTCCCACTGGGCTGCGGAGAACACCAACGCGGGACCGTCTGGATCCTTCGAGTCCCTGACGCCGACCCCGCCGGTCGAAAGATGGGCTATCTCAACACAATCCGCGTTGGGCTGGCTTCGTGTGCTCTTGAACCACCTGGCATCGGACAGGTCTACAGTCACGCCGTGCACTCCTTCGCGATCTGCTGCACCAACTGCTTGGTGTCATCCTCGGACAACGCTACTCGCTGAATATCGTTGATCGCCTGACGATGTCGGTCGATCATGTCGGTTCGTTCGAGATACAGGGCTCCTTCGAACCCTTCCACGTACACCACGGGCGGCTCGATGAGGTGGTTTGCGAGGGGTGGAAATTCCAGCAGGGTGAACGACTGGACGATCAGTCCGAGATGGCTGCCGGACCTGAGAGGCACCACCCGGATCGAGACGTTGGACCGCGTGGTGGCCACCTGGAGGATGTGCTCCAACTGCTCGACCATGACGGCAGGGCCGCCGGGCGTCTGCCGGATCACCGCCTCGGACAAGAGGATATTCACTCGAAAGTTGTTGTCCGCCAATCGTACCTGTCGATGGGCGGCCAATTCGACGCGTCGATCGATATCGACGGACGAATGGTTGGGATAGGCGATCCGGCTGACCGCCCGGCGATATCCGGTGGTCTGCAATAGTCCCGGCAGCAAGACCGTCTGATGGGTGGTCAAGCGATTGGCAACGGCCTCCAAGCTCAAATAGTGGTCGAAATGAGGTGCGTACTGGTCTGTATATGCCTGCCACCAACCTTTAGTCGTACCGGCCAGTTTGGCAGCTTGTGCTTGGTCTCCGACTTCCTGCCACAGACCGAGAACCTCCTCACGCTCCCCGCCGCTGTCGGGCACATCGTACAGATCGAGCAGATCCCGAATCTGGCCCGTGGAGAGCTTCACCTTCTGCCCGTCCTCGATTCGCCCGATGCTTTGCGGCGATAGATCGATGTGCAGGCCGGCGGTCAATTGGCTCTTGCTTGCTTGTTCTCGGTAATTACGAAGCCTACGGCCGAGAGCCCGTCTGGGGAGCGATGATCCGACCATTTCGTTTGCCTCGCTATCTGGGTGTATCCATTCTGGAATGCCAACTAATTTCGCTGCAAAGCTCGGCGGACATTCCCAATTCTATTGCCGCAGGTGTCTACTGAAGTCACGAACTCGAAAAGCCGAAGGGGGCAACGAATGTCATCTCTGCCGTCGAAGGATCTGCTTCTGGACGCGTGTGCGGGCAGCATTGCCGAGGCGCATCCGCTGTTGCAGGCCGCGTATGAGTTGGCCAGTCTGCATGAGGCGCGGTGTGTGGCGGAGTTGGGGGAGCTGCCCGAAATCGACTGTGCGCGTGTGCGGTTGATTCGCGAGATCGATCGGTGGACGGCGCGGGAGTTGCCTCGCCCGTTCGCTGCCGCGACCCTGCATACGGAGACGCTCGGCATGGTGGTGGACCGGTTGGCGCAATTCTCGGTCGATGCTCGGACCACGCTGAGTGGCGCGGATACCGAATGCCTCCGCCATCACACCTGGACGCGGCTGGCAGAGCTCTCGCTCGCGTATGCCGATCTCTCCCACGATCTCGCCGCGCGCGTCCGCCGTATCCCCGAATCCGTCACGCCCCATCCGGAAGCGACCGAAGGAGGCCCGCGATGATCACCCTCTGGCTCCCCTTCGTCCTCGGCCTGACGCTCGGCGGCACCCTGCCCTGGCTGCTGTCCGCCTACCCCGGTCATCGCCGGGCGGCCACCGAAGGCTGGACCGTGGCCGCCATCTCCGCCCGGCTCGAGCGGGAGCGGGCGGAACGAAACGCTGTGAAATCCTGGTCTTTTCCTTCGGTGATTGAAGAAGCCGACCCCGCCGTCGAAACTGGATTCTCGACGTTTGCTGGAGGCGAATCTGATGGGTTGGCGAAGAACACTCGGACTGCTCGGTGTCCTGACCATGTCGGTCAGCGCCCTGTTCGCGGTGTCCGTCACCCCACCCGCCTCGGCCACCGGTCCGCATAGCGAAGAATTCACCAACCCCATCCTCACGCCCGGCGCGGACCCGAGCATGACCTACTACCAGGGCCGCTTCCATCTGGTTCAGGGCGACGTCTACAACAACGACAACATCGTCATCCGGTCGTCGGACACCCTGGGCGGGTTGGCCGACAGCAAGCCGGTCGTCGTCTGGGAACACCCCTCCTGCCCCGGCCCCGCCTGCACCCGGGTGTGGGCGCCGGAACTCCAGCACATCGGTGACCGCTGGTGGATCTACTTCGCCGCCCAGTCCGACGACCGCAATGAATCCCACCGCATGTACGCCCTCCGCTCCACGGGCGACGACCCCACCGGGCCTTACGAATACCAAGGCCCGCTGGATCTCCCGGGCGGCTGGGCCATCGACGGCACCTATCTCCAGTACGCCGGCGCCGCCTACTTCTTCTGGTCCTGTCTGCGGGACCCGGATGACACACGGGTGCAGGACATTTGCGTCGTCAAGATGTCGGATCCCATGACTCCCACCGGTGATCGCGTCAGCATCGCGACCCCCACCGCCGCCTGGGAAACGGTCCCCAACGATGCGGACCTGCTGATCAACGAAGCTCCGCAACCCCTGATCGCGCCCAACGGCAATCTGTTCCTGACCTTCTCGGCCAACGCCAGCTTCGACGACACCTACCGCCTGGGTCTCCTCGAGCTCTCCCGCGGCGCGAATCCCCTGGACCCCAAAGCCTGGACCAAATCCGGCGGCCCCGTCCTACCGGGTTCCTCGGGCGCAATAGCCCCGGGCCACAACGGTTTCCTCACCATCGACGGCCACCCCTGGATCGCCTACCACGCCCGCCTGGAACCCAACACCGGCTGGGCGGGCCGCAGCATCCGAGTCCAACCCATGAACTTCACCGCCAAGGGCCACCCCCAATTCGGTATGGCCCTGGGCCCCGACGCCCCGATCATGATCGACGGCCGGGACCCGAATCCCGCTGCGGCACCGGGCTGATGGCCATGCACTAGCGACCTCGGACGTGGTTACTGCCCCGGTCGCGGCACGTCGCCGCGCCACGCGCCGGTCTCGTGCGGCTGGTTCTCGATGAACTCCTTGAACCGCTGCAGGTCGCCCTTGACGCGATGGCTGAGCAGACCGGTCTTGTCGGCGACGTTCTCGATGAAGCCGTCGGGGTCGATGTCCATCTGGGTGATGACGCGGGTGGTGTCGTCGTCGATGCGGTGGAAGGTCACCACACCGGCGTGGCAGGGGCCGCTGTCGGAATGCCAGGCGACGCGCTCGTCGGGATGCTGTTCGGTGATGGTGGCGTCGAATTCGCGTTCCACCGGACCGATCTTGACCTTCCAGTGGGTGTGGGTCGGCCCGAGCTGGACGACCTGCTGCACGCCCTCCATGAACCGCGGGAACGATTCGAACTGAGTCCACTGGTTGTAGGCGGTGTGCAAGGGGACGTCGACATTGGTCGACGCGGTCACGGTGCTCATCTGAATCTCCTCGGATTGTCGGTTCCTTCCATCGCCTACCCCGCCCGTCGCGACGGAAACTGTTCGGTGGCAATGGAGTTCGCTCGAATGCGGGTTCCTGCGGCGGTCACGGGGCGGCCGCGCGTAGCTTCTCCAGCAGGTCGGGAGCCGCCTCGGTGAGGTATTGCCGCTGCGCCTCGTCGCCGACCTGCACGAGCGCGATATCGGTGAAACCCGCTTCCCAGTAAGGGCGGACGGACTCCACGATCACGTCGAGGTCCGGGCCGCAGGCGATCGTGTCGGCGACATCCTCGGGCCGCACCAGCCGGGTCGCGGCGGCGAAGGCGTCGGTCGTGGGCAGGTTCGAATTGACATCCCAGCCGCCGGACGACCACCGGAACTGTTCGTGGGCTCGCTGAACGGCCTTGTCGCGGTGGGTATCCCAGCTCACCGGCACCTGACCGGTCACCCGGGCCGAATCGTCGCCGTCGGCCTCGCGCCAGGCCCGCACGAGTTCCGCGTCCGGGTCGGTGCCGATCATCTCGTCCGCCAGCGGGGCGAACCGCTCCACCGAGCGAGCACCCGACACCGCGACCGCGATCGGCACCGGCTCGGCGGGCAGATCCCAGATGCGCGCGGAATCGACCCGGTACCAATGCCCGCGACGGCTCACCGTCCGGCCCGACAGCAGCGCGCGGATGATGCCGATCGCCTCCTCCAAACGCTCGTGGCGCTCGGCGAGGCCCGGCCAACCCGCGCCCACCACATGCTCGTTGAGGCTCTCGCCGCTGCCCAGGCCCAGCGTGAAACGGCCGCCGGCGAGGATCTGCAGGGTGGCGGCCTGCTGGGCCACGATCACCGGGTGATACCGGATGGTCGGGCAGGTCACGTAGGTCATCAACGGAATCGACTCGGTGGCCTGCGCGACGGCGCCCAGCGTCGTCCAGGCGTGCGGTGCGTGGCCCTGCTCCTCGAGCCACGGCGAGAAGTGGTCGCTGCACACCAGGAAGTCGAATCCGGCTCGTTCCGCGGCCACCGCGTAGTCGACGAGTTCGCGGGGCCCGCTCTGCTCGGTCATCAGCGTGTATCCGAATTTGGTCACGGTCACTCCTTCAGCTCTCGCTCACCGGATACCGACGAGCTACCCCGTAGCGGCCGATTGATGTGTGCTCGTTTGCCTTCGCGGCGCCCGGGTAGATCGACCACATCGAACGAGCGAGGAGGCACGATGGCCACCGACACCGGCGATCCGCGCGAGCGCGCGGACCTCGAGAAGGCCGATCCAGGCAGCGAATTCGCGGACGAACATCAGGCCGTGACGGCCGAGCACGACTCGGACGGCGAGACCGAATCCCCGAAAGGCTTGGGCGGCATGGATTCCGACGGCGGAGCCGCCGTTTGAGCATGTCTCGGGGATCGGCGGTCGATTGACCGATGGCTCGGCGGGTAGTGCGTGAGGGTAACCATCGACCACCCAGCCAGGAGGAAAGTCATGCCGGTACAGCCGATTCAGAGCCCGCTCGGCGGCGACCAGCTGAAAGTGACCGGGGACGCGCTGCAGCAGACGGTCGTCGATCTGATCGACCTGTCGCTGATCGCCAAGCAGGCGCACTGGAACGTCGTCGGATCGCATTTCCGGTCGGTGCATCTCGGTCTCGACGAAGTGGTCGCCGCGGCAAGGGAATTCACCGATGCCGCGGCGGAGCGGGCCACCGCGATCGGGGTCAGTCCCGACGGGCGGGCCGCGACGGTGGTCCAGGAATCCGCCTGCGGCGGAATCGATTACGGTTGGCAGCCGGACACCACGGTCATCGCCGCGATGGTCTCCAACCTGTGGGCCGTCATCAGCCGGCTGCGCCAGCGCATCGAGGCCACCGAGTCCGCAGATCCGGTCACCCAGGACCTGCTCATCACCATCGCCGCTCGGCTCGAGCAGCTGCATTGGATGTGGCAGGCGCAGCAGGCCTGACGACGGAGGTCAGAAGTAGTGGGAGCGTCCGCCGATCGGGCGGCCGGCGGCGCCCAGAATCGCGAGGATGGCCCCGACCACCAGCAGGATGACCCCGATCGTGGTGAGGATCGGGATGTGGATGACGATGCCGACGATGAGCAGGATGAGTCCCAGGACGATCATGTTCGATCCCTTTGTGTCGGTTGAGCTGACGGGCTCGCGATTCCCCGCGTGACCGGGCGCAAACCTCGCACTCCAGCCGTGGATGCACCGGTGCGTCAACTTGCCCGAACCGGGTATGCGAAGGATGTCCGATCACAGCGGCAGAGCACGACATCGACGCAGATGGTTCCCGCAACGGCGCGGGATCCGCGCGAGCCGCGAATATCGGCGAGCGACCGGATCGACGGTGCGCAAATCCTGGAGAGGGAGTCCGCCCATGCCCGAAGCGTCCATCCGCGCGCTCGACGAGGCGGCGCGTCCGTCGCTGTCGCGGCTCGAGTTCGCCGACGAAATCCTGCGTGCGGCGGCCAGTCCCGAGCGCATCGGGTCCATCGTCACCGGCGTTCTCTGCGATCGGCTCGACGTCGGGCCGATCGGATTCGGGCCCGCGGGAATTCTGTCGGCGCACGCGGTGGGACGCGCCCACCCGGCGACGATCGAGCCGCACCCCGACGACCACTGCGCTCTCGACCTGCATATTCCGCTCGCCTTGCGCATCGACGTCCGAATCGGTTCGGTCGTCGCACGATTCGGGGCGGGCGTGCGATTGCGGGCACGGCTGACGCTGGAGCTGGATCGCCCGTGTACGGTGATCGTCCGTCATCGCCCGGTCCGTACCGAGGATGTGGTGGCGCGCGTGCGCGGGCTCAATCCGATCGGCAGGGCCGCAATGGAATTCGTGCCTGTGGGTCGCCTCGTCGCGTCGCGGGTAGCCGCGCACGCCAATACGGTGTTCGCCGACCCCGAGGTCGCCCGGCTGACACGTATCGATGTCGTCCAGTTGATCGGGCGGGCCTGGGACGCGGGTCTGGTCCTGGACGCCGGGCACTCCACCGCTTAGTCGGCTACCGGCGCGCACGCACCGGTACGCCGGTGAATCCGCAAGTGAGCCAATAAATCCGTTCGACGCTGAATAGCGGGCAACGGTTCGGGTACCGCGGAACCGTGGGTGAGCAAGACCGCCCACTTTCGGAAAATGCACATCCTGGAAGGAGTTTCGCCATGCCCGATTCGCAGAACCCGGGTCAGTTCGGCAACCGGCCGGACACCGAGGAACAGGCACGCAAGGGCGGTCAGGCCAGCAGCGGTAGCTTCGGCGAGCCGAACGCCGCCGACCCGCACGAGGCCGGTCGCAAGGGCGCTCAGGCGCAGCCGACCGAGGCCAAGGCCAAGGGTGGCCAGCACAGCCACGGCGGGCACTGACCGTTGGTCACGGTGGACACTGACCGCTGTCGGTAACCCGCCCATCGAAGACTGGGCCCCGTCCGAAATCGGACGGGGCCCAGTCGGTGTTCGGGGTTTGGCTCTCCGGTGCCTGGCGGCTCGACCGGACGTTCACGCTCCTCGCGGCTCGCTGATGGCGTCGCGGACCCGATCGAGCATGGCGGCGAACGGGCCGACCAGCAGATTGGCCTTGGCCGATTCCACGCCCTGGTGCGGCCGGGTCGGGGCCAGCGCTTCGGCGATCTCGACCGCGCGCCGCATGGCCCGCAGTTGCCGAGGCTCCAATTCGTCACGCAGCAGCGAGAATTCGTCCTGCTCTTCGGCTTCGGCGTGCGCGATGACATCCTCGCGCAACTGCGCCAGCCCTTTCTCGAACTCGGCGGAGTCGATATCGAGGGATTCGAGCTCGGCCAACTGCTGTTTGGCCTGGTTCTCCTCCTCGAGCCGGGCGTCGATCACCGTTGCCCCGTCCTCGATCTCGCCGCGGGCGCGCGGATGGATGATCTCCTCCTCGGCGGTCTCGTGCACCGCCAGCAGACGCCGCAGCTGCCGGAACTTGGCCTCCCGCTCCGCGGGGTCGGCGGCGTCCAAGGTCTCGGCGAACAGGGTTTTGATCTGCTCGTGCTGGCGCAGCAGCAGGTCGATGGCGTCGCTGATGCCTTCGGGCTCACTGCTCGACCGCGACTGCTCCGGGTCCTTGGCGCGACCGGGGTCATTGTCGTGGCTGTGCGCTCCCGCCTCACGCGGATCGGCGGCGTTCGGCTCGCCGAAGCTGCCGGAGCTGGCCTTGCCGCCTTTGCTGGCCTGTTCGACGGTGTCCGGGCGGTTGCCGAACTGTCCTGGATTGCCGGTGTTTGCCATGGGATGTTCCTCCTGTTCGCGACCGAGTCGCCGGCATGAGCCGGGTTTGCTCGCCGTACCCCGATTCGGACGGCTCACGCACGGATTCGGCGGATGGCAGCGGGGTAGTGCTGAGGTCGAACCGTGAACAAGAGCTCGTGTCAGGAGAACATCATGGGTGTGGCCGAGGTCGCTGTGTCCCGAACCTTCGAGCTGCTCGCGCGAGTGCGCGGCGCACAGGTCTTCCATCCGCGGGGGATGGGGCTGGCGGGAGCGTTGCACGCCGTCGACCCGCAGTACGAGAAGTTGCTCGGCGCCTCGGAATCTCCTGCGGTAGTACGGATCTCGAAGGGTCTCGGCCTGCCGGGCGGGCTGCCCGAGGTGCTGGGCCTGGCCATCCGGGTACTCGACCGGGAGGGCCGCCCCTGGGATCTGGCCCTGGCCACCACCGGATCCGGCGCGCTCTCCCGGCTGGTCCCGCTGCCCGCGCGCGGCTGGGATTCGGCGCGCTACGGCAGCCTGATGGCCTACCGCTTCGCCGACGGCCCGGCCGAATGGCTGTGCGTACGGCCCAGCACACCGCAGCCGGAGACCGCGGATATCTCCGACTTCGTCGACACCGTGCGCGCGGGCCGGACGGGCTTCGATCTCACCGCCGTCCCACGCTCCGGCCCGGAGCGCCCGCTCGCCCAGCTACTCGTCACCGAGCTCGAAGTAGGCGACGCACCAAGCTCTTTCGACCCGGTCCGCAACCGCCCGGAAGAGGTCACGCTGCTGCCTCATGCCCTGGCGACCGTGCGGGCGTGGGCCTACGCGGGCAGCCGCCGCGGCAGCCACCGCGCGCTGTCGCCCGCGCGAGAGGCGGAAACCTCAGCCGATTCGAGAGGATGAGGTGATGTCCGAGACCGACGATCTCGCACGACGTCTGGCTGAAGCGGTCGGCCAGTCGGGCCGAACCATTGCGGTCGCGGAGTCACTGACCTGCGGCAAGCTGGCGTCAGCGCTCGGCGCGGCGCCGGATTCCGCCAGCTGGTTGCGCGGCGGGGTGGTGGCGTACAGCGCAGAGGTCAAACATCGGCTGCTCGGCGTCCCCGATGTTCCCGTCGTTTCGGAGACAGCCGCGCGGGCCATGGCCGCCGGGGTGCGCTCGCTGCTCGACGCGGACATCGCGGTAGCGGTCACCGGCGTCGGAGGCCCCGGCACCCAGGACGGCGAGCCCGCGGGCTCGGTCTGGCTGGCCGTCGACGCCGAGGGCGGGGGATGGGCTCGCCACGAGCAGTTCACTTCCGAACCAGAGGAAGTCCTCACGGCGTCCGTCGAAACCGCCATCACCATGCTGCTCGACGCGGTCGCGGATTGAAGCGCCACCCCGGTTTCGATCAAGCCGCGGCGGGCACCCGTGCGACATGAGCCCAGAATCCGGTCCGGGGGACACTCTCGGCCCCACCGAGAGTCTCGACTCCGACGAAGTCCGCAACACCGACGGCGACGTGCCCGTGAGCCCACCCGACCATTGGCAAGCCGCCGACCGCGACGAAATGACCACGCGGGGACAGCATTTGGGTGAATCCCATGCCGAACGTCTCGCCCAGGAAGAACCTGACGTCCCAGAGGCGGGTGTCGAACCATCCACGGAGTCGGCACATATCGACGCGACCAACGCCGCGGCCGACGATGATCGCCCCACCCGCCGTCACCGCGGCCAAATCGACGACACCCCCGAGGATGGGGGAGGGTTCTTCGAAGAGACACCGTGACGGCTCGAGCCCGCAGATTTGTGAGGTTCGAGGGTAAGACGTTGTGCCGGCGCGACACTAACGGTGCATGATCGCTCCTCTGATGCGACGGACCGAGCTCGCGGCCTGTGGTGGGATGTCGGCCGACGTGAAGGCGTGGCGCTGGCGCTGGCTGGTGAGATCGGGCTTCCCGCCGGGGCTGGCGGCGGACGTGGTTTCCGATCCCGAATCCGATTTGCACGCGTTGATGCAGTTGGTGGACCGCGGGTGCGCGCCGGAGCTGGCGGTGCGGATTCTGGCCCCGATACCGGGTCAGGAGACGATACGGTGAGCACCGTGAACCCCACGACCTCGGATGTGGTTGGTGCACAGGACGATGAGCAGTGGTCGGCCGACCTCACCGATGACGGTCCCGCGGGCGCTCGTGCGGTGGCGCGCCTGCGAGAGGTGGTGCTGCGCGCGACTCGCCATCAGGTGTGGCGGCTGCGTGATCTGCTGCCCGGAGCCGGTGCCGGTGAGCTGGAGGATCTGGCACAGCAGTGCGCCAATGACGCGGTCATCTCCGTGCTACGCCAACTCCCAACCTTCCAGGGGCGCAGCCGATTCACCACTTGGGCATACAAATTCGGGGTGCACCATGCGGGTGTGGCGGTGCGCCGTCAGGCTTGGCGGCACCGGGAAATCCTGCTGCCGGACGTGATCACGACAGCCGTCGACAACTCCTCGACACCGGAAGCGATACTGGGCGCGACCGAACTCGCCCGTGCCGTCGAAGCCGCCCTCGTATCCGACCTCACCGCGCATCAGCGCCGAATCCTGCTGACATTGGTCGTGGAACAGGTGCCCATCGATGTCCTCGCCGACCGCCTGGGCACCACCCGCAATGCCCTCTACAAAACCCTGCACGACGCCCGCCGCCGCCTGCGAGCCTCCCTCGCCGCCAGCGGTCATCTCGACACCCACCCCGATCGGAGCATCCCGTGACCGATCCGACCCCCGCCCCCGACCTGCTCGCCCGTCTATTGCTCGACACCAGCCCGTACCTGTCCTGCGACGACTGCTTCGACCGGCTCGACGAATACGTCGAACGTTGCCTCGCCGAACCGCACCACCAGGACCCGGCCATGACCACACACCTCGCCGGATGCGGCGCCTGCGCCGAAGAGGCGGCGGCTCTGCGCGATCTGCTCGAATGACGGTGAAGAATTCTGCCTTTCGTCGGTAAGACCGCCTTCGGATACGGCCACTAACCAAGGGCAGGGCACAGCGGCAAGCGGTTGCCGCCCCAGCACCCCGCTACGACCGTGCCCCTATTCCGTACGACCGTGACGAAGGAGTCTCCGATGACCGTGCACGCCAACCAATCTCCCCGAACAGCGGCCCTCACCGACCCCGGCTACCAAGCATTCTTGGCCCTACGACTCGGATTCGGCGTCCTCCCAATCCTTTTCGGCCTCGACAAATTCGCCCACGTCCTCACCAACGACTGGACCCGCTACCTCTCCGACTTCGCCAACGACCTGATCCCCGGCGACGCCCATGCCGCCATGAACCTCGTCGGCATCATCGAAATCATCGCCGGCATAGCGGTTCTCGTATACCCCCGCCTAGGAGCCCCACTAGTCGCGGCATGGCTGGCCGGCATCATCATCAACCTCCTGGCCGTAGGCGGCTACGCCGACATAGCCCTCCGCGACTTCGGCCTCATGGCCGCCGCCCTCGTCCTGACCCGCCTCGCCTGGGCCTACCCCACCGCCCTACCTCACCGTCCCTGACCACCCGCCGACTCGGCAGGATGGGCTGGTCGGTTGGTATGCGCCGCCTGGGACAACCACCGGCAAGGGTTGTCCCAGGTCTAGCGGCATTCGGGTCTTACGCGGTGCAGCCCTCGGGATTCCGCTCAGTGCTCGTCATAGTGGCCGTCGTGCAGGGCGTGTCGATGACCGTCATGGATGTAATCCACGTGGTCACCGTGCTGAACTGCCTCGTGACCGCAGCCGTCCCCGTGTTCGTGGGTATGACCGCCGTGTTCGTTGTGCCCCTGCGGTTCGCATTCGTCGTAGTGCCCGTCATGAGCGCGGTGAAGATGCCCGTCATGCGCATAGTCCACATGGTCACCATGCTCGATAGCGGCATGCCCGCACCCCGGCCCATGGGCATGCTCATGCTCTGTGTGCTGAAGATGTGCCGTCGTCATCGAACTCTCCTCTTCCAGTACCTGGTTTCGTAGGTTGATGAAGCTGTGCAACGGGAGATCAACACCCGCGCGTCAGACTACCCAGCAAGATCGATGTCAACCGTTGTCCGGTGTTCGCTATGTCATCTGTCCCTGATGGAAGTCGAGTGTTTCGAAGACAGCGAAGGTTGAATCATCACCGGGTAACGGCGTCCCGAGCGGGCACGTGCCACACGAAGGGTTCGCTGCGGCTTGGCGAGCTGGTTCGGGGTCTGGATTGGCTTGCCCACTCGAGCCGGGGCCGGTCGGTGGCGTGGTGGTGAGGCGGATGGGGCGGCTCAGCCGATACAGCGCCCCGCCGGCGGATGAGCCGTCGGGGTTCATGCCCAGTGGTGGCGGCGGGAACCCGGTGAGTTCGGCAGTCCACTGTGCGGGTTGGTGGGGATAGAAGATGAACGGCCCCTGGCAGTCGCCGCATTGTTCGAAGCTGACCTGCATGCTCAGGACCCAGGTTTCGGCCAGTCGGCCCGGCGAGACCACCTTCAGCACGCCATCGGCGTCTGTGCTGATGTCGGGCAGTCGCATGGTGATCTTCCCGAACATCGGGTGGGCCGCTTCGGCGGTGAAGTCGACGGTGCGCAGACGCACATAGTCCGCTCCGCCCGCCAGCACTTGCACGACACGGGAGCCGATGAAGTTCAGAGTCGGCGCGGGCGGGGGCGTGTTGATCGACAAAGTGGCGCCGAACCCATTGAGGCTCAGTCGGATTGTCTGGCCGATCGCGGGCAGAGCGGGCTGCGAGGGTTCGGCGGTCGCGCGTCCCACGCCACCGAACAATCCGATCCCCAGCGCGGCCCCGGCGTGACCCATGAATCCCCGGCGAGTGATCGACATGGTCATCCGCGAAATTGTGACGCTCGCTGCCACCACCACTATCCGATGTCTGACTTGCCCGGTTCTCGGGCGTGCCACCACAAGACCTGATCAGCGAGTGGGTGGTGCGGTGGCGCACCGGCGTGCTGGAACGGCTGCAACTGCCGCTCGGCCTGGAGTCGAAAGACACCCCGACGGTCCTGCACCTGTGCATGGCGAGCCTGGCGCAGCTGACCGAGGAGCAGCGCGAACTCACCGAAACCATGCTCCCGTCCTGGGTGCAGACGGGCCGCCCGCTCACCGAAGCCCCGTACACAGCAGATGTTTTCGCCGGCATCGTGGAGGCGGGACTGCGCAATGGCGAGATCGACCCGGGCGTCGACCCGACACTGGTCGGAGCCATGCTCCGCGACGTCTACCTGGGAGTGCTCTATCGCTGGGTGCGCGAGCCACGCGAACCGGGACGGCTGGGAGCCGAACTACACGACGCACTACACATCCTGTTGCGCGGCATCGCCATTCGCGCGGGCGGCCAGCCACGAACCCCGGAGTAACCGGCATCCGCGACATCGCCGAGGGCGACAACTCTCGCGCAGCAGCTGTGCGTGCTCGATGGCGTGGGGCCAGCGACACAATCTCTGGCTGTTTGAGATCGGTTGGGTATGGGTGCGAGTGAGCCTGGCGGTGGCCGCGCAGTCCACCCATGGGAAGAAGATGTGGTGTGGGACGATCCTGCCTCACCCACCGTGGTCTCCGGGACGACTGGTTTGTGAGGACGTCGTGTCGAGGTCGTTCTAGTGGCCCATGGCTTCGGTTGTCTTGATGAGAAGGTCTGCGGCGCTGCTTATCTGAGCATCGGTGATTGCTAGAGAGTCGCGCTCGTTGAGGATTTCGATCGAGCCTGTCCATGGGGCGATGCGAGTTGTCATCTCGACGGTGCCTTTGGTTTGAATCGGGCCTTCCTTGGTGCGCGAGTCCTGAATCCAGATCTCGTTCTGATGGCCCTGCAGCGGGACGAAATGCAGTTCCTTGAGGTTGTCGATCCACTTGGTGTCCGAGTCGCCAGGTTTCACCGGAGTGAGCGACGCGGTGGCACGGACCAGAGAGTTGCTGGTCGAGTCGAAACGGCAGGTCAGTGCAAACTGGACATCCTTCACTGGTGCGTCGGGTTTGCCATCGACGCCGAGGTATCCGAGCTTGACGTCCTTGATGGGGAACTCGGTTTGGAAGAAGTTCAGGAAAGGCGCGCAGAACTCTTGCGCCGTGTGGGTTGGTTTGCCGGTCTCCTGCGGTTTTGAGGTGCATGCAGCAGACGCGGCCGCGACGACGGTCAGGAGGATGAGTGTGCCGAGACGCCACCGTGAGCCGCGCTGGTGGGTGATGCGGTGTCGGGTGTTCATCGGACGGCGTCCCTGCCTTCCTGCATTTTGGTCATGAAGTCCTGGAGGTGCTCGTGCAGGACTCCTCCTTGATAGCTGTTGAGGATGTTGGTCAAACTCGAGTCCAGGATGTGCGGATCGCCGGAGACCTTGACGGCGTCGGGGTAGCTTTTGAGCTTGCCGTCGCTGAACAGGTCGCTGTAGCGCGGATCGTGCGCCAAGCTACCGTCCCGGGTTTCCAATACCTGTGCGACCTGGTAGAGCGCTCGCGCGGGCGCGAAGTCGTGGGAGGTATCGAAGTTGGCGTGGGCCGGGTCCGGAGCCTGATAGGTGAGGCCGACGATGTTCATCTTCGCGTAGGAGTTCGACACATCGATGACTGGTCCGAAGATGTCCTTGACGACCGGGATCATCTTGACTCCGGTGGTGACGATGCCCTTACCGGAGTCCCATGCGGCACCGTCCTGGGCGAAAGCCTTGATCGCGTTACGGATTTCGGCTTTGTTGTGCGCGTCGACTTCGCCGGACAGTCCCTGATCCACCAGCCCGAGGATCGTCCCCGACTTGGTCGCCAGTTCGTTATGAGGATTGGCCGGATCGGCGAGAACGGACTGGACCCACTGGCTTTGCAAGTTCTGGGCGGTTTCGAGGGCCCTGGTATTGAAGGCGACCGCAGCATCTTTGTTCGTGTCGATCACGGTGAAGATCGCGCGTGCCGCATCGCGGTCCGCGGTGCCAACGTCGAACTGCGGTGCTTTGAATCCCTCGGTGTTGAGGAAGCGGTCGGGGACTCCGACCAGATTGGCGACATAGGGGCTCAACGCGGAGCCGAGCCCTTGTGCCGCAAGAGGATTGACCTGGCCGAGCGACTCGCCGCTCCCGTTCAACTTCAGGAGACCGTCCTTGTGACTCGCGACGTAATCGGCGACAGTGGTCGCTGTTTGACCGGCGCGTATCGAGATGGCCTCGGTCGGATTGGTCGCGTCGGTTTCCACGAACGACAGCATCTTCTGGACTCCGGCACCGTTGTTGGCCCACTCGTGGTGCAGCAGATTGTCCAGCACCTTGGTGTTGGTGCCGGTCGGAACTCCGGTGTCGGTGAGGATGTCGTGCACGACGATCTTGTCGCGGCCTCCGACGTCGAGCAGGTTTTGCGCGAGGCCTTCGCCGGTGCCGTGGCGCCAGTCGGTGTCGATATTGATGCCGGGCTTGACCTTCGATGCGATATCGGAGGCTTGCAGCACCAACTGCTTGTTGATCTCACTGCCCGGCGCGGAGCGGGCATCAGCCAGGCCCATCATTTTGGTGACCTGCGATAGTCCGTAGGCACCGAGATTGGCGTTGGGACGGCCCTGGTGGACGTCGTAGTTCTGGGTCAGCACATTGCGCATGTCGGTGGGGAGTTGGTTGAGTCCACCTTGAGGGTGAATGCTCCGCCCAGGAACGACTCGGTGCCCGTGGAGTGCACGTTGGGGTTGGCAATGGTGTTGAGCCCGTTGGCGACATTGGCTGCGGCGGTGGTGTCGTGGATACCGGTGAGCCGGTCGGTCATCGACGTCAGCCCGTTCAGACCCGCGGTGTTGTAGAACTCGCGCAGGTAATCCCACTGCGCCTCGGACAGGTCGACCTGCTTGCCCTCGTTGATGGCTTCGACATCGTCGGCGGTGATACCCGCCGCGGCTAGTCGGGCGGAGATGTGCTGGAGATCGGCATCGGTGGCCTTGCCACTGGCGACGAGTCGGCCGTCATCGCCACCTTGCTGTGTCGCGATCTTCGGATCGGTCAACGCACCAGCCTTGGCACCTTGCGCGGCTTGAGGTAGCTCGCTGAAGGCATGGTTCACGCCGTCGGTGACACCTTGCGCAGCGACTGCTGCCGCGTGCAATGCGCCTCGCATCGTTGTCGAGTACTGGTCGGCTTTGCGTTGCAGTGCTGCGAGTTTGATTGCGGCACTGTCTTTGTCCTTCTCGGAGAAAACACTCACCAGTTGTGACCGCGATAACGACACGGTGCCGTCTTCGGCCCAAACGTAGTTTTCGGCAGTGAGGGTGGCCAGCGTTTGTTTCACCGTCTGCTGAGCGAAACGCATTCCCGGCGAACCGAGCGTGATCGCGTTGCCCGCGTCCTCGAGCGCGCGGGCGGTCTTGTAGCCCTCGTCGCGCACAGCCAAGCCCTTGTCGCGCAGCCCGGTGCCGAACTTGCCGATCAGGAAGTCCGCTGAGTTGCCGATGGTGGTGTGCATGGCGTCGAGGTCGGTCTTCAGCGTGGTGGCCTGCTGCTTCCACCCGGTGGCCTGCGCATCCAGGGTATCGAGCTGCCAGCTGTTGACCTGGGACACCGTTGGGATCGCAGGATCGGCCATCGGCTCAGTTCCCCTGTGGGAATTGGGAGGCGTTGTGCTGATCCATCGCCTCTACCTCAGTGAGCCCGGTATTGGTGAGGCTCGCGATCTTCCGGACCTCCACCACCGCCAACCCGATCGCGTAAGCCGCGGCCTGTGCGCCAGCCGTGCACGCCGCGCCGACTCCTGTTCCCGCCACCGAGATCGCCGCAGCCTGCTGGTCCACGTGGACCGTGTCGAGCGTGTCCGCATTGCCGTTCACTGCCGTGATCAATTCACGTAGTCGGCCGCGATCGACATGTAGGAGATCCGCGTCGGTCATTGGTAGTCCCCTGATGGATCAGTGCTGATCTTGGTTACCGCTGGATACTTTACTTGGGTCGGGAACTACCGTTCCTGACGCCGCACTATGCCCCCGTCAGTCATCGGGGGCGAGGATCCGATTCTTGCCGCGGTGGTAGTAGTTCTCGTCCTCGTCCCATTCGTCCTGCCGGGCTTGGATTGAAGCAGTAGAAGTCGGCTTGGACCGCTCGGGTGCATCACCTATCTGTTCGACAATGGCTCCCCTTTAGGTCAAGCCCTGGATGTGGGTGCGGGAGTTAGCCTTGTAGGCGGGTCCGGGATGTGGCTTGTCCGAAGGATCGGTGTGCGGGTTGGAGCCGGTCGCGC
>NZ_BAAFGR010000140.1:0-21791 GCF_041154655.1 Nocardia sp. JMUB6875 | reverse complement strand
CCCCTCATCGACCGCATCGTCGCCCTCACCGGCCGTGACCCCCACTGGAAGCCCTGACCTGCGGGTCCGGCGGAAAGTCTGTCGGGGAACGGTTCACCGATGGACGCGGGTGCGGAGTGTCTCGAGGCCGTCGCCGTGGAGATCGGTCAGTGCCGCGGCGCGGCCCGCGAGACTCAGGGCGATGGCCTCGCCGGGGCCGCGGACCTCCGGGCCCTCGCCGTGCTGCCAGTCGACATCGCTCGCGACCAGCTTCAGGCCCCGCATGCGTTGCGGCGCACCGGCGAAAGGGTCCGGGTTGTGCAGGACCGCGAGCAGTCGGTCCTCGGGGATCTCGCGTACACGGCCGAGGGGACGCCGAATGTCCTGATGGTGAATTACCAAGTCCGCCAGTGATAGTCGCGGCATTAGCTTCGCGCCGAGGCCGGTGTTCGCCGATGCCTCGACTCGCGACAGCAGTTCCTCGGTCGACCAGGATCGCGCCCGCCGAATCTGGGCGGCATTGAGCCGATCGAGCGACCCGCGGGCCTTCACGCCGTCGCCGAGATAGGTCGCCGTCGGCATCGAGTCGTGCAGCAGGTGCGCGACCACATCGCGCACTCGCCAACCGGCGCACAGGGATTCGGTCTCCCACTCGGTCGGCGTCAACGTCCGCAGCAGCGCCGCGAGATCCTCGCGTTCCCGCCGGATCAGCGGGCGCAGGTCGTATCCGCCCAAAAGCGTTGTCCACCCGGTCATATCGATCCTCTCCGTCGGCAGGTGTTCACAGGCCGAGCCGGAAGAAGTTCCCGAGCCCGCGCCGCCGCCACTCCACCATCATCCTCGGTGTCGGCAGCCAGAACGGGTCCGGCGCCGGAACGCCCAGCCGCGTGTCGCGGGTGAGCCCGTAGCGCGGGCCCTCACGCAGCACGGTCACCAGCGAGAATTCGGGCTGATAGTCGTAGTCGAGACGGCCCTTCCCGAGCAGCTCGGTGATCAGGGCGGCCATCTGCGCTGGAGCCCGGGTGATTCCGTGGATCTCCGGATGCGCGCGCCGCCACTGCTCCGCGGCGTCCTCGGAGGCGCGCACGCCTCGACCGCGCATTCGGCGAACCAGCGCTGCGCGCCGTCGACGGTGACCCGGAAGTGGTTGGGGAAGGCCGCGAACGGGCGCGCGTACACGATCTCCCCGCGCGGCGGTTGCGGGCTCGGCAGCGGTTCGTCTTGGAAGACAAGGCTGTTCGCGTGCTCGTCGTCCTGCAACGCGACGCAGATCGCGCCCTCCAGGTCGCGCAGCGCACCGCCGAGTTCCGCTTCGGTGAGGCCGAACTCCGTGCGCAGCTCCCGGATCGACGGTGCGGTCCCGACGCTTCGCGCCTGCGACATGATGCGTTGCCGCAGCGTGCGGGCTCGGGCGGAGAGTTCGGCCACGACTGCCTCCCGTCCTTCTCGAACATCGATCGCTATGTGATCACTGTTCACGGTTGATGGGATGTTGTCAAGGCCGGGCGGTATCAGGCGCGGAGAGGTGCGCCGACGTGGTGCAGGTGGCGCAGTGCCTCGCGGTAGGAGGTGATCAGGCCCGTCTCGTGGTAGGGGACGCCGAGTTCCGCGCAGTAGTCGCGGACGATCACCTGTGCGCGACGCAGGTTCGGGGTCGGCATGTTCGGGAACAGGTGGTGCTCGATCTGGTAGTTGAGGCCGCCGAGGGCGAGGTCGGTCAGCAGGCCGCCACGCACATTGCGTGAGGTCAGCACCTGGCGGCGCAGGTAGTCGGGGCGGTCGTCGCCGGTCAGGGTCGGCATGCCCTTGTGGTTCGGGGCGAAGATGCAGCCCATGTACAGGCCGAACAGCGCCTGGTGGACCACCAGGAACGCGACGGCCTGGTCGGCGGGCAGCACTGCGAAAAGCGCGGTCAGATAAGCGATGAAGTGGCCGAACAGCAGCGCGCCTTCCAATCCGCGGCGCTTGACCGATCGATTTCCGAGCGCCCGGACCCCGGCCACATGGAGGTTCAGGCCCTCCAGCATCAGCAAGGGAAAGAACAGGAAGGCCTGTGATCGTGCGAGCAGGCGGGGCAGACCCCGGCTACTCCTGGCCTGCCGCTGGGACCAGACCAGAATGTCGGGCGCGACATCGGGATCGAGTTCCTCGTGGTTCGGATTGGCGTGATGGCGCGTGTGCTTGTCCTGCCACCAGCCATACCCCAGCCCGATACCGGCATTGCCGACGATCCGGCCCACGACCTCGGTCGGCCGCCGCAGCCGGAAGACCTGCCGGTGCGCGACATCGTGCATGACGAGCGCGACCTGAGCGCACGCCACGGCCAGGAACGCCGCCACCAGAAGCGTCCACCACGAATCGCCCACCAGGAAGAACGCCGCCCACCCTGCCACGAACGCGATGCCGACGAGACTGAACCGGACCGCGTAATAGACGGGCCGCCGGTCCATCAATCCCGCCTCGGTGACCCGGCGCAACAAGCGGGCATAATCGCCATCGCCACCCCGCCGCGATGATCGTGAAACTGACTCGGGAACCGAAGCCGATATCGTCATGAATCGTCCTGAGAGCTAGTCGGAGCAGACGATTCGAAGCTATCGACGAGATTCTCGTTCGCCGTAATACCTTGGTATGACATGTAATCGGGACCGTGGTAGCGGTCCCGGTGCGATCCCGAGCAGTCGGCTTACCCGCGTTCGAACCTGCCTGACCTGACGGCCTCGGTGAAGGCATCCCAGGCGTGCGGGGGGAAGATGTGGGCCGGGCCGGTGGGGTTCTTCGAATCGCGGACGCCCACACGGCTATCGGGGAGGAAGGCTACTTCCACGCACTCGCCCTGCGGCTGACTGTAGGTGCTCTTGAACCAGTTCGCCTCGGATAGTTCACTGTTCACGCTCATACTCCTTCGCCATCCGGGTTACCAAGGTCTGAGTTGCCCTGGTGTCCAAGCTCGCTCGCTCGAGGGTGCGGTACGACCGATCGTACGACTCCACGTCCTCTGGCTTCCGTACGTAAAGACCGCCGATCACGTGCTCCAGGAAGACGGTGCGCGGTTCGATGGGCATTCCATCGGGCCCGCAACCGAAATCGAGGATGACGAACGGCGGCATGCTCACGCCGCAGGGGAATCCGGCTTCGAACGGCAGCACATGGAGCTTGATGTTGTCGTGCAGCGCGCTGATCTCGGTCAGGTGCCGCAACTGGGCGGCCATGATCGATGCGCTCCCGACGCGGTGGTGCAGCGCGGCCTGGCCGATAATCACGTCCATCGCCACCGGGTGCGGCCGCGTCAGGATGGACTTACGGTGCGTCTTGATCTCGACCCGTCGCTCCCATTCCTCAGGCTCCGAGTCCGGCAGAGCCCTTTTCATGAGGGTCAGGACGTAGTCCGGGGTCTGGAGTAGGCCGGGGATCAGATTCGGCTGGTAGGAGACCAGCGACTCGGCAGCGGCCTCCTGGGCGACGTAGACGCCGAAGCCCTCGGGGATCAGATCGCCGTAAGAGTGCCACCACCAATCCTTTTGAGCCGCTTGCAGAGCCAAACCGACCGCGCCCTCGATGAGGTCCTCGGAGACACCGTAGAGCTCGCAGATGGCTCGGACGTCGCGAGGATTGGGCTTGGCCTTCATACCCTTTTCCAAGCGATGCAGGGCGGTCTGGCTCATTACCGGGATCTTCGAGGCGGCCATTTCCAGGCTGTAGCCGGCTTCCTGACGCCACTGCCGCAGCCGTCGGCCGAGCTGGTGCAGCGGCAATGTCTGAACCACGCTCGGCATGATGTGTCCTTCCGTTCCGGGATGGCCCTACCTTCCGTTCTGGATCAATCGTGGCACCGAAATCGGGAGGTGTGCTGGGCTTTCGGAAATCCCGGATCAGATCTTCCGCATCAGGAATCGTGCGGCCGAACGCGCTGTGAGCATCAACGGTGATCCGCAATTCTCTCCGGAAGGAATCGAGATGGACATCGGCGAACAATCCACAGCGCGTACCCGCGAGTGGGTCAACGACAACTGCGGGAGCGGCTTCATCTGGCCGTTGAGTCGGCAGCGCGCAGAGGGCATCGCCCGCATCCATGCCACTTGCGATCCGCCTTGCCCGCGCCTGCTCGCAGCGATCGAGTATCTGAATACGCTGGGGCCCAGCGCGATCGGGTCAGGCGATGGCGCAGGCGATGGTGGTGAAGGTGGTTGAGAACTGTTCGTTGGTTTGCTCGGTGTTGACGCTGACGGCCGCAGCGGTTCCCTTGGTGGTGGCGATCGCGATGGTGCTGAAGCCGGGGATGCCGCCGGTGTGGCCCCACAGTTCCTTTGTCTCCGCGCCGCACGGCAATTGGAATCGGATCAGGCCGAGGCCGTAGGTCATCTCGGCGAAGGACTGCATGGGGAGCGTCTGTTGCATCTGCGCGAGTTGTGCTGCCGGAAGCAGTTTTCCGGTTACCAGCGCGGTGAAGAAGCGGTTGACGTCGGCGCCGGTGGAGACGATCGCGCCGGCGGCGCCGGCCCAGGCCGTCTCGGTATCGGTGGCATCGACCCATTTGCCGTCGACCTTGCGGTAGCCCAAGGGGTGTGGATCGTGCAGGCTCGTGTCACCGGGCAGCGGGATGTAAGTGTCGTGCATGCTCAGGGGCTCGAGGATGCGGCTGTTGATGGCGGCCGCGAGTGACCCGCCGGTCACGCGTTGAATCAGCATGTCCAGCAGCACGTAATTGGTGTTGGTGTAAAGGAATTGGGTTCCCGGCTCGAACTGCGGCGGCAGGCTCAAAGCGATGTTCACCAGGTCGGCGGGTGTGAAATCGCGGTAAGCCTTGCCGTCCGACATCTGATCGAGCTGCTGCGGCAGCCGCTCCGACCCGCTTTCCGGCGCGAAATCCGCGAGCCCGCTGGTGTGCTGAAGCAACTGGTGCACGGTGATCCGATTGCCGTCATTCCCGTTGCCCTGCACCACACCCGGCAGGTACCGCTCGATCGGAGCCTCGAGATCGACCGCGCCCTCCCCGACGAGCTGCATGACGACGGTCGCGACGAAAGTCTTGGTGACACTGCCGATCCGGAAATGCGCATGTTCGGCATAGGCCGCCCCGGTGGCAACGTCGCCTGATCCGGCGGTAACGGTGTGCTCCCCATCGGGTCCACTGATGACGGCCTGCGCCCCGGGCATCCCGGAACGAACCAGCTCGTTCAGCGCATCGGACACCTGCCCGCGCACCGCCGAGTCCGTCCCCGATTTCGCCGTGCTCGCACCGCAGCCCGCCGCCGCCAACAGCGCCACAGCGACGACGACATACCGCCCGCAACCCCGAAACATCCTCATACCCACGACGCTAGGGACGAGACCCATCCGCGCCTATCCGGTAACCCCCGGATAACCCCATGAATTGGCCCTACCTCTGCGGTCGTACGTGCTACCACGACCGATCAGCGGGTCATCGTGCCGACGCCGCCATCGGCGGGCTCGTCGGTCCAGCCGGTTACGGCGCGGACCTCGGCGACCAGGCGGGAGATCAGGCCGATCGGGGCTCGGGGGAGCCAGAGGGCGGCCATGTGGGCGGGCTGGGCGTCGGATACCGGGAGCCAGCGGACGCCGGGGGCCGCGGCTGCCCGGGCGAAGGGTTCGGGGGCCATGAGGATGCCGCGGCCGCGGGCCACCAACAGGATCGCGTCGAGCAGATCGTTGAGCATGGGGACGCGTATCGAGCCGGGGGTCGCTCGGAGGCGGGCGGCGTCTTCGGGCAGGAACATCTCGGGCTTCACGATCGGGTCGTCGGCGAGGTCGGACAGGGTCACCGACTCGCGTCCGATGAGCGGGTGGTCTTCCGGCAGGGCGACCATGCGGGTGTCGGCGCGGACGTCCGCGCGCATGAACGGGTCCTGGTCGATCGGTGGCCACATGAAGGCGACGTCGGCCGCTTCGGACAGCAGCAATTGCCAGCCGTCCTCGGTGGCCGGAATGGTCAGGAGGTCGACTTGCAGGCCCGGGAAGCTGATTTCGAGAGCATCGGCGATGGTCGTGGCGAAATCCGTTGCCGCATAGGGGCAGCAAGCTATGCGCAGCCGTCCTTCCTGCCGTCTGGCCACCGCCTGGACGCGTTGGCCCAGGGCGTCCAGGTCGGCGAGGATTTCCCCGCCGCCCGCGGCCAGCTCCGCACCGGCCGGAGTCAGCACGACACCCCGCGGCGTCCGAATCAGCAGGCTCACCCCGAGATTGCGCTCCAACTGCTGGATGTGCAGCGAAACCGCCTGCTGGGTCAGGTGCAGTTGCGCGGCGGCGCGGGTGATATTCGATTCCTTGGCGACGGCCACGAACGAGCGCACGTGCTGGGTATCGAGGTGGGGCATGGGGAAATCGTAGGCACAAGCCCTGCTTGTGACCGGGCCCCGAATACTTGTTTTCCAAACTCGGTGCAGGTCAGCAGGATTGCGGGAGTCATGCGGAGCAGCCGCACCGAACAGAGGAGCATCCATGGCCACGATCGTGGTTTCACACGGCTTGAGCGCACGCGAAGACAGCGTGTGGTTCCCGACCTTCAAGACCGAACTCGAAACCCTCGGCCACCACGTCGTCATCCCCAACCTGCCCGAACCCGAAGCGCCGCAACCCGGCCCGTGGCGCGAGGCCCTCGCCGCCGCCGCGACCGCCCCGACCGGCGACACCGTCCTGGTCGGCCACAGCATCGGCGCCGTCAACATTCTGCGCCTGCTCGAACAACACGACCCCGCCACCGGCACCTTCGCGGGTGTGGTCCTGGTGTCCGCGTCGGTCCACGAGGTCGGCTACGACCTGCTCGCCGACTTCTTCAAGGACGGCTTCGACTGGCCCCGTATCCGCCGCGCGGCCAACACCTTCCGCGTCCTCCAGGCCATCGACGACCCGGTCAACGCCCCCGACCCCCTCGAACACGTCAACACCCTCATCCGCGAACTCTCCGCCACCGCCCTCATCCTCCCCACCGGCGGCCACCTCGGCGCCACCCCCGACGACCACATCCACCTCCCCGAAGCCACCCGCCTGACCCTGGACTGCCTGCCGGTCAACGCGTCACCTGCTCCGTCATCGGGGCGGTGACGGTCGTGACGTACTGAACCGCCGCGAGCACCGCGACCGGCGCGGACACCAGGAGTTGACCGGCGACGGTGCCGAGCGCCCCGATCGCGAGAACCCCACCGAGACAGCCGATCGCACCGGCCGGGAGGAAGGAGCCGAACAGCCCGACAATGGTGGCCGCGGCGACGGTCGCGCCCGCCACCGCGCCCAGTACGCAACCGACCGCCGCGCCGCCGATGCCGCCGACGAGCGTGCCCAGCGAGACGCCGAGCGCGACCGTGCTCGTCAGCCGGCCCCACGCCGCGACCTCCCGCTGATACTCGCTGGTGAAGTTCGCGGAATCCTCATAGGGCAGGGCGACGGGGGTGTAGACCGCGTGCTCGCGGTCCAGCCGAGGGGTGAGGGTGACCGTGCGGTCGGCCACGACCGCATCGATGGGAAATACGAAATCGTCGATGCGGAACGACATTTCGGCCTGCTCGAGCACGGCGTGTCCCGGTGCTTCGAGCGTGAGTACGCCGTCGCGCAGGACGATCGCACCGTCGGCGATGGTGATGACGGCGGAATCGTCGACCACGGTGGCGGTGACACCGATGCCCGCGTCGGGAACCGCGGGCGCGGCCGCGGCCGGAACCGCGCACAGCCCGGACGTGATCGATGCGGCGAGCAGAAAAGCGGTGGTTCGCATGGTGGTTCCTCAGCTCAGCCGGGCCAGCTCGGCCACGACGACCCGTGCCACGTCCACCTGCCCGGCCGGGGTGAGGTGGACGCCGTCGGGTTCGAACAGCCGTCGCCCGGGCTCGGGGTGGGTGGCCGTGAGGACGTCGATCACCACCTCGGGCCGGGCGTCCAGATCCGCCGCCGTCTCCGCGAGATCCTTTGCTCGCCAGCTGATTCCGGCGGCCTGGAAGGGTGGGAACGCGGCCACGAGGGACTCGTCCACATCGGTCGGCGTGAGCCACACCCAGCGTGCGGTCGCCGCACGCCCGCGCAGCAGGTCGACATTGCGCACCGTCTCGTCGGCGCTTACCACTCGGGGGCCGTCCGAGCCCATCCGCTGCGCGTCGTTCGCGCCCAACTGGCACAGCACCCAGTCCGGCGACTGAAAGCCCAGTGCCCCTGAACTTTTCAGCACCTGCGTGGTGGTGGCTCCGGCCACGGCCAGATTGGTGAAGGTGATGCCGTCCCCCGGCCGCCGCAGCCGCACCAGGTGCCCCAGGATCTCGAACCAGGAGAGCCGGTCGGCCGTGCTGCTCTCACCGAGCGCGATCACCCGCTCTCCCGGCGCGAACGGCAGCCGGTCCACCTGGGCGGCGATCTCCGGATCGGTGAGCAGATCGGCCGCCGACGCCCGCGCCTGGGCCTCCAGAGCCTCCAGCAGGGAAAGGTATTCGTCGGTTTCGAGGCCGAAGAGCGCCGCGAGATGCGTCGCTTCGATGCCGCGCAGATACGGCAGCGACAGCTCGGGCTTCTGAAAGCGGACCAGCTTGGCGATGAGATCGTTCGTCATTTCGGCTCCTGTGAATCGTTGGCGGGGAAGGGATTACGAGCGGGGCAGCCGGAATCCGGCCGTGATCAACCACGCCATGCCGGTGAACCGGGCGATGGGCAGCAGGAACGCCGCGCCGGTGAAGGTCAGCGCGAGGGTGGTGCACAGCGCGATGAGCGCGATGGCGAAGCCGATACGGATCATCCATGGCCCGAGCGCATTTCGATGTCCGGCGCTGATCGCGATGCCCGCGATGAGCAGTCCGGTCGCCATGACGTTCGCGGGGCCGCCGACGAGGAAGGCGAGGGTGTGGACCGCGCGCACGACGCCCGCGTCGGCGGTCACCTCCGGCACCGTCAGCACCCAGCTGACCGTGCCCGAGCAGAGCAGGAACACCGCCGCCAGGCCGCCGCCCAGTGCGGTGAGGGCGGTGCCGAAGCCGTCGGAGTGTCGCCGCAGCCGGGCGACGGCCGCCGCCGTGTAGAGGACGAGCGGGATGGCGCTCGCGTATTGCAGGACCGCGCCGGTGCGCACGGCCGAGGGGTGGTCGCGGAAGTAGTCGAGCGCGTCGGCGGCATTTCCGAACGGCGACGGAAATGGACTTCCACCTGCGCGAATCGTGCTGATGACGAGTCCGGCGACGAAGAGTCCCGCGAACGCCGCGCCGAGCACACCGAGCGGCGGTTCCAGGGGGCGGACGGATTTCTCGACGGGGGATGCGGCTGCTACGGCCATGGCGATCCGTTCTTATCAGTGAATCGTTCTCTACAGTGAACGATTAGCTGATGTGTACGATAACCCCGTGGTCGATGCGAAGCAAGAGGATTCGAAGCGGGCGCACCCGAACCGCCCCATGCGAGCGGCGGCCTTCCAGCTCGCCCAGTTGGGCGGCCATGCGGCGCAGCGCTTCGCCGAACGCATCGCCGAAATCGGGCTCACGCCACCGGAAGTCGGCATCCTGCGATTGATCGCGGCCGAGCCCGGCCGCAGTCAGCGGTCATTGGCCGCCGAATTGGGTGTGGTGCCCAGCCGCGTGGTGGCCCTGATTGATCCACTCGACCGCAAGGGCTGGATTTCGCGGCGCCGCAGCGAGAGCGACCGCCGCAATCACGAACTGCACCTCACCCCGGAGGGTGGAAAGCTGCTCGCGCGCATGGCGACCCTCGCGGTCGCCCACGAAACGGAAATGTTCGAAAACCTGAGTGACGAGGAATACGAGCAACTCGCCACCCTCCTCACCAAACTGGTCGCCGCCCGCGCCCTGACCCCGGGCGTCCACCCGGGCTATCGAACGATGAGCTGAGCGCCGGCCGGTCAGAGCTGGTCAGCGGCTCGATTTCAGCTTGTCGATATCGACCGTCACGTTGGTGCCGGTGCCTGTCACCACGACCTTGCCGTTGTTGAAGTGCAGGCCGGTGGGGACCACACCGAACGGGAGCAGGCCGCTGACGTCGAGCAGGACGAGGGGGCGGGTGGCGTCGAAGCGGACGGTGGCCTCGAGGCGATCGACGTGGATCTTGTGGAGTTGGCGTGAGGTGAGGTCGCCGAAGGGGACTTCGGCGCCATGCAGATTCGCCTCGACGTCTACGAAGCCGAACTTGTCGGTGCCGACGTGGTTCGCTCGCACCTCGACGTTGTCGTATTTGCCTTGCGCCACTTGGATCAGGAACGGGAAGCCGGTGATGTCGACGCTCGGGTCGGAGCCGAGATTCGCGGTATTGCGCATCGCCTGGGCGGCGGCGTGGTCGGCGTAGGCGGCCGCCCCGAAGTCCGCCGCGACGGCGAGTCCACAGATGACGATGAGCGCGATGAGCAAGGTCCGCATGGCAACAGGATGTCAGCTGCGGGACGCCGGGGCTCGGCGTCAGGCGGCCGCGGCGAGCGGGAGGTGAATCCGTAGCGTCGTGCCGAGCGCGGTGGTGTACAGGCGGACCAGATCGGCGAGCTGGTTGATCAGCAGCAGACCCCGCCCGCCGGGCCTCCGCAGCGGCGCGGGGAGACGACCCGCCAGCGGATTGGTGATGTGGCCGGAATCCTGGATCTGACAACAGAATTGGGATTCCTCGATCCAGAAGGCGAGCACCCCCTGTCCGCCGCCGTGCAGCACCGAATTGGTGGTGGCCTCACCGACGATCAGTTCCAGATCGGTGACCCGTTCCTCGCTCATGCCGCCCCGCCGGGCGTAGGCGACCGCCGAGTGCCGGGCGGTGGCCAGGGTGGCGGTGTCGAAGGCCAGGGTTTCCGCGGTCGCGGGCGGTGCGGGCAGCGGACGGTTGTACTCGGCCACGATCCGGTCGGGATCGTAGTCGCCACTGAGGGTTTCGCCGCTGTCCTCGATCACGGTCGGGTGGGTGGTGAAGGCATCGGCGATGGCGCGCTCGGACAGCGTGGCCAGGTCGTAGGGGCACAGGATCGTCACGGCGCGACCGGCGAAGGCCGCGTTGATCAGCGCCTCGTGCTGCACACACGCCGGATACTCCAGCGGCGAACGGTCGGCCCAGATCGGTTCGCCGATGATGCGGACCCGGGTGCCGGGATGCGCGTCGGCGAAGGCGCGCAGCACGCCGGGAATGATCCGGGCCGGATTGCGGCCCTCGACCGTCATATCCAGCAGGTGCACCGCATCGGCATCCGCGCCGAGCGCCGCGCGAATCAGTTCCAGATTGGCCGTGGGTACCGAGACCGCGACCGGCTCACCGTGGGCCAGGCCCTCGCGGATGAAGCCGACGGTACCGTGTAGGTACTCCTCGTCACCCCGGTAGAAGTAGGCGGGGTGCACGAAACTCTCGGCGGTGCTGGGTGTTTCGTCGGAAGCGGTCATGAGGCGAGCACCTCCACGCTGGCACAAGGACAACTCCCGCGACAGTTTACGCCCGGCCGCCGGGCGGGCGGTCTCGCGCCGGTCAGGGCCGGGTAAGCCCGGGTAGGGCCGGGTGGAGCCGGTCATTGTGGTGACGGACAAGATCGCGCGGGCAGGCGTTGAAAAGCTCCGTCGTGGTTAATCCCATGGAGAGCGACGGAGAGTGTTCGGACGCGCTGTAGGAGGCAGTGGCACCATGCAGGGACAATCGAAACGAAGTGACAGTGGACCCCGCGGTTGGTTTCCCCAGCCCGGTGTGCCGGGTGAGGGGAAGGCGGAGATGATTCGCGGTGGAGCGGAGTCCGAGCCGTCCCCCCAGGTCGGGACGGTCGCCGTGAGTGTGGCCGCGCAGGCCGCGATGCTGCCGATGCTGCGCTCGGTGGCCGAAACCGTGCTGTTGACGGCGGATTTCACCATCGATGTGGTGACCGATGTGCGGGTGGCGATCGACGAGGTGGCCACCGCGTTCGTGATGGCCGCGGCCCTGGGCTCCGAGATCGCCTGTGAGCTGCGCTATGACCGGCATCAGATCGATGTCGAGATCTCGGGGCTGACCAGGACCCGCGCCCTGCTGCGCGGTGACAGTCTGAGTCGCACGCTGTTGGAATCGGTGACCGACGAGCTCGACATCGGGGAGGGTACGGGCCGCGCGGACACGTATTCCTATCTGACAGTAGTACGTTTCAGTCGTCGGCGGAGTCGACACGAGGGATGATGGTGACCGGGCCGATCGAGGGAGTGGGCGTTGACCGAGAGCGGAATGCCGCGATTGCTGACCGTATCGCGTGCGAGCGCGAACGGAACCGCGGTGGTGTCCGCGGTGGGCGAGATCGACATTACGTCGGTGGCGCAGCTGCGGGATGTGTTGAGTGAGGCGTTGGCCGCCGTCGAGGCGCCGGTGATCGATTTGTCGGGCGTGCGGTTCATCGGGTCGGTCGGGTTGACCGTCCTGCTCGAGGCGGCGGAGAAGATCAGTCCGAAGCGGCTGCGCATCGTGGTGTCCCCGCACGTCCGCCGCCCGATCGAGATCACCGGACTGGACGAGCTGCTGCTGCTCAGCGACACCCTGGACCAGGCTTTGGCACAGTAGGCATCGGCTCCCCGCGGCGATCGGCGATTTGCTTGATATTCACCGTGATTCGACTGTGATAAGGCTCTCGAAAGTGTGTTTTCGAGCGCCCCGGCCGGGTAACTCGAAGATCAACGAAATGCTGATAACTCGAAGTGAGGGAAAGCAATGTCGAGTGAACACGCGGTACGGTCGGGAGCACGGGCCCACGAGGGCGGCGATGCGGGCGGCGCAGGCGATTCCTACGACAACATCGAACCCCGGCTGCTGGAGCTGGCCGAACTCCCGGCCGGAAGCGATGAGCGGGAGCGGGTGCGCGAGGAGATCATCGCCCGGTGTCTGCCCTTGGGCGAGCACATCGCCCGCAAGTACGCCGGGCGCGGCGTCGACGTCGAGGACCTGACCCAGATCGCCGCGGTCGGCGTGATCCTCGCGGTGGACCGTTTCGATCCCTCCCAGGGCGCGAGCTTTCTGTCCTTCGCGCTGCCCACCATCATGGGTGAGGTCCGGCGCTACTTCCGCGACAGCACCTGGGCGGTGCGGGTGCCGCGCCGGATCAAGGAGTTGCAGCAGCGCATCGCGCCGACGATCGCCGAGCTGACGCAGCGGCTCGGACGCCAGCCCACGGCCCGCGAGATGGCCGCGGAACTGCGGGTCGATCTGGCCGAGGTCACCCAGGCCCTGATCGCGAGCAACGGCTACCACGCCGAATCCCTGGATACCCCAGCGGTTTCCAATGATGACGGCGGCGTCGCGCCGTCTCCGCTGGACCGGTGCGCGACCGTCGAGCCGGGCTACGCGCTCATCGAGGACGCCCTGGCCGCGGCGCCCGGGCTCGCCACCCTGCCCGAGCGGGAACGCGAGATCCTGGTCATGCGATTCGGTGAGGAGCGCACCCAGGCCGAAATCGCCAGGGCCATAGGCGTTTCGCAGATGCAGGTGTCGCGTCTGCTGACACGAACACTCAATGAGCTGCGCAGCCGGGCCACGGGCGGGGAACCGCGGACCGCACGGGTGGCCTGAGCCCGGCGCCCGCCCGAACTCGGCTCCCGCATCCGGCCGAAAATCGGGTCCCGAGCGTGTCTGTCCGAACGGGCGACGGTCGTACACTTGATCCGCCCTGAAGCTGATCAGCGGCACATGAAGGCGAGGCTTTCGAGGAGCGAGGGTGGCCGAGAGCGGAATGTCCCTACCGTTGTTGGTGGTGACGCGCAGTCGGATCGACGGCGTCGAGGTGGTCTCGGCCACCGGTGAGATCGACAGCACCTCCGCCGGACAGTTGGGCACGGTGCTCGAGCAACTCGCCGTGCCGGGCGCACAGCTGGTGGTGGACCTGTCCGGGGTCGAGTTCATGGGTTCCGTCGGGCTGACCACCCTGCTGGTCGCGTCGAAATCCACCGGCCCCCAAGGGGTTCTCGTGGTGGCATCGCACCAGGTCCGCCGTCCGATCGAGGTGACCGGACTGGACGCGGTGCTGCCGCTGTTCGACACCCTCGAGGCCGCGCTGGCGTGCGTGGTGCGCCGGGCGGACGAAGGCGCCTGAACGGACAGACCTGTCCTTATGGACGGGTCTGCTGCGTCGTGGCGCGGTGGCCCGTAGAGTCAATCTCGGTTGTGGTGTTCACAAACCAGCACCTCGCCGCCCCGCCCACGGCCCGCCCGGCCGTGCCGGTCAGAGTGGGATGTGATGACGAAAGACGTGTCGCCCAACCGCCAAGCGTCGCAGCCGGTCGCGTCGTCGGCCGACCAGGTCGAGCTGCGAAAACTATTGGCGGGGTTGACCGCGGTCCGGGACGGTGATTTCGGCACCCGGCTGCCGAACGACGCCGACGGACTGCTCGGCGAGATCGCCACCGTGTTCAACGGCATGGTGGACCAGCTGTCGCTGTTCACCTCCGAGGTGACCAGGGTCGCGCGCGAGGTCGGCACCGATGGGCGGCTGGGCGGTCAGGCGGAGATCACCGGGGTGTCGGGCACCTGGAAGGACCTCACCGACTCGGTGAACGCCATGGCCGGCAACCTCACCAGTCAGGTGCGCGATATCGCCCAGGTCGCCACCGCCGTGGCGCGCGGTGATCTCTCGCAGAAGATCACGGTGAGCGCGCGCGGCGAGATCCTGGAGTTGAAGAACACCATCAATACGATGGTCGATCAGCTGTCCTCGTTCGCAGACGAGGTCACCCGTGTCTCGCGCGAGGTCGGCACCGAGGGCATTCTCGGCGGTCAGGCCGATGTGAAGGGCGTGTCGGGGACCTGGCGCGATCTCACCGATTCGGTGAACTTCATGGCGGGCAACCTCACCGCGCAGGTGCGTTCCATCGCTCAGGTCGCGACGGCGGTCGCGCGCGGTGACCTCACGCAGAAGATCAATGTCAATGCGCGGGGCGAGATTCTGGAGTTGAAGAACACCATCAATACGATGGTCGATCAGCTGTCCTCGTTCGCAGACGAGGTCACCCGCGTCTCGCGCGAGGTCGGCACCGAGGGGCGGCTGGGCGGTCAGGCCGATGTGAAGGGTGTCTCCGGCACCTGGAAGGACCTCACCGAATCGGTGAATGTCATGGCCGACAACCTCACCGCGCAGGTGCGCTCGATCGCCCAGGTCACGACCGCGGTCGCGGACGGTGACCTGACGCAGAAGATCCGGGTCGACGCGCGCGGGGAGATCCTCGAGCTCAAGGAGACCATCAATACGATGGTCGATCAGTTGTCCTCGTTCGCCGATGAGGTCACCCGGGTCGCGCGCGAGGTCGGCACCGAGGGCAATCTCGGCGGGCAGGCGACCGTGCGCGGCGCGTCGGGCACCTGGAAAGACTTGACCGACAACGTCAATGTCATGGCCTCCAACCTCACCAGCCAGGTGCGCTCCATCGCGCAGGTCGCCACGGCGGTGGCGCGCGGCGATCTGGGGCAGAAGATCACGGTGGAGGCCAAGGGTGAGGTCGCGGCGCTGGCCGGGGTCATCAATACGATGGTCGACACGCTGTCGGCGTTCGCGGACGAGGTCACCCGTGTCGCGCGCGAGGTGGGGACCGAGGGCATGCTGGGCGGCCAGGCCCGGGTGCCGAACGTGGCGGGCACGTGGAAGGACTTGACCGACAACGTCAATTCCATGGCCAACAACCTGACCAATCAGGTGCGCAATATCGCCCAGGTCACCACGGCCGTCGCGCAGGGCGATCTGACCAGCAAGATCGACGTCGACGCGCGCGGCGAGATCCTCGAGCTCAAGACCACCATCAACACCATGGTCGACCAGCTGTCGGCCTTCGCCGCCGAGGTCACCCGCGTCGCCCGCGAGGTCGGATCCGAGGGGCGGCTGGGCGGTCAGGCCGAGGTCGAGGGCGTGTCGGGCACCTGGAAACGCTTGACCGAGAACGTGAACGAGCTGGCGGGCAACCTGACCCGGCAGGTCCGGGCGATCGCCGAGGTCACCTCCGCGGTGGCCGAGGGGGATCTGACGCGGTCCATCACCGTGGAGGCCTCGGGTGAGGTCGCCGATCTCAAGGACAACATCAACTCGATGGTGGAGTCCCTGCGCGAGACCACCAAGGCCAACCAGGATCAGGACTGGCTCAAGACGAATCTCGCCCGCATCTCCGGGCTCATGCAGGGGCCGCGGGATCTGCGGGTGGTCGCCGAGCTGATCATGGACGAGCTGGTGCCGCTGGTGTCGGCCCAGTTCGGGGCCTTCTATCTGGCCGACGAGACCGCCGAGCCGCCCGAGCTGCGGCTGCTCGGCTCCTACGGCAGCCCCGAACAGCCGGACAGCGCAAGACGTTTCACCTTCGGGCAGTCGCTGGTCGGGCAGGCCGCGCGCAGCCGTCGCACCATCGCCGTCGACGAGGTGCCGGGCGACTACGTCACCATCTCCTCCGGGCTGGGGCGGACCGCGCCGGTCAATCTGCTGGTGCTGCCGATCGTGGTGGAGGATCAGGTGCTCGGCGTCATCGAATTGGCGTCGGTGCATCGGTTCACCAGCATCCACCGGGATTTCCTGGATCAGCTGATGGAGACGATCGGCGTCAATGTCAACACCATCATCGCCAATGCCCGGACCGATGAACTGCTCGTCGAATCCCAGCGGTTGACCTCCGAATTGCAGGCTCGCTCACAGGAATTGCAGGTCCGCCAGGAGGAGCTGCAGCGTTCCAATGCCGAAATGGAGGAGAAGGCCGCGCTGCTGGCCATGCAGAACCGCGATATCGAGGCCAAGAACCTCGAAATCGAGCAGGCGCGACAGGAATTGGAGACCCGCGCCCAGGAGCTGTCGCTCGCCTCGAAGTACAAGTCGGAGTTCCTGGCGAACATGAGCCATGAGCTGCGCACCCCGCTCAACAGCCTGCTGATCCTCGCGCAGTTGCTGGCCCAGAACCCCGGCCGCAATCTGACCGCCAAACAGGTCGAGTACGCGAGCATCATTCATTCGGCCGGTTCGGATCTGCTGCAGCTGATCAATGACATCCTCGATCTGTCCAAGGTCGAGGCGGGCAAGATGGACGTCTCGCCGGAGCGGGTGCCGCTGCGCAAACTGCTGGATTACGTCGAGGCCACCTTCCGGCCCCTGACCACCCAGAAGAATCTCGGCTTCCGGATCGTGACGCTGCCGGGGCTGCCGCCGGATCTGCTCACCGATGATTCGCGATTGCGGCAGGTGCTGAGCAATCTGCTGTCCAACGCGGTCAAGTTTACCGAGACCGGGTCGGTGGAATTGCGGATCGGTCCCGCCGAGGCGCCCGAGCTGCCCGCGGGCGTGCGCCGCCACGGCCCGGCCGTGGCATTCCGGGTGGTGGACACCGGAATCGGCATCGCCGAACATCAGCTCGAATCGATCTTCGGCGCGTTCCAGCAGGCCGACGGCACCACCAGCCGCAAATACGGTGGCACCGGGCTCGGGCTGTCGATCAGCCGGGAGATCGCCTATCTGCTCGGCGGCGCGATCACCGCCGAGAGCGCGGTCGATCAGGGCAGCACCTTCACGCTGTATCTGCCGGTGGCGCGCCCGGACTTTCAGGAGCTGCCGCATGCCGAGCCCGATGCCGCGCCGGTCGGGGTGGCCGAGGCGGCGGGCGGCTCGGGTCCGGCCCCGCAGCGTCGGCTGCTCGTCATCGAGGAACGGCCGCACGGTCTGCTGACCCTGGTGGCCGAGAGCGCCGTCGCCGATCTCGCCTATCGCAATGATCCGCGCGGGCAGGTCCAGGTGGTGAGCGTGGTCGGCATGCGGGAGGCCGCCGCGGCCATGGCGGGCGAGGTATTCCATTGCGTCGTACTGGAATTGGATATGTCCAGCAAGACGGCGCTGCGGTTCCTCGACCTCATGGACGACGATCCGGCCTCGGCCGGGGTGCCGGTGCTGGCGCACATCCGCCGCCTCGACGGCGAGCAGGAGCGGCGTTTGCAGGAGCGGGCGGAGCATCGGCCACTGGAGCTGCTGACCAGCCTCGACGAGCTGCGCGAGCGCATCGCCCTGCATGTCACCGCGGACGCTCCGGGCGACGTGCTGCCGCTGGTGCGGCGCGAGGAGGCCGTGGTCGCCGCGCCCGAGGTGCCCGATGGCGAGCTGTCCGGGCGGACGGTGCTGCTGGTCGACGACGACGCCCGAAACCTGTTCGCGCTCAGCAGCATTCTGGAGCTGCACGGCGTGAAGGTGGTGCACGCGGAGAACGGTCGCGAGGGCATGGACAAGCTGGTCGCCCATCCCGAGGTGGATCTGGTGCTGATGGACGTGATGATGCCCGAGATGGACGGGTACACCGCGACCGCGGCCATTCGCGAGATCCCGCGCTACGCCGAGCTGCCGATCATCGCCGTGACCGCCAAGGCCATGCTGGGCGACCGCGACAAGAGCCTGGCCGCGGGCGCCAACGACTATGTCACCAAGCCGGTCGACGCGAATCTCCTGCTGGCGTGCATCCGCCGTTGGCTGAGTGCTTGATGGCCGATTCCGAGCACGGCGGCGAACCGGTACCGGCGGTCGGCCCCGAAGTCGGGCCTGAACTCGCCCGAATCGCCGCCACGGTGGAACGCCTGCGTGCCGAGATCCGGGCGGCGCGCGCGAGCGCCGACGGGCGTGCGGTGATCGAGATGGCCAAAGGCATTCTCGTGGAAAGGTTTCGGTGTGCGCCCGCGGACGCCGTGCGGCAGCTGGACCTGCTGTCCGAGCGTGCGGGGCTGACCCGGCTGGAGTTCGCCGCCGATCTGGTGAACCAGGTGGCGGGGGACGAGATCGGCACGGCGGTGGGCGAATTCGCGCCGGGCACGCCACCCGCGCGGTCCGAGGCGGTCCGGTTGCGCACCACCGAGAGCGGGGCGCTGGCCGCCGCGAACACTCGGCAGGTCGCGGAATCGATGCTCGAACACGCGGCCTCGCCCTTGGGGGCCACGGCGATCGCGCTGTGGGGCGCGGGCGGTGACGGATCGCTGACCTTGCGGGGATTCGCCGGGATCGGCGAATCCGAGGCCCGGCGGTGGCGATATGTGCCGCCGGGGGTGGACACCCCGGCCGGGCGGGCGCTGGTGCGGCGGGATTCGCTGTGGCTCAACGATATCGGCGAGACTGGTCTGCCCTCGATCGCCGGGGGCGGCGGTGGCCGGGTCGTGCTGCCGGTCGGTGTCGGCGGGCGGCTGGTCGGCCTGCTCGAGGTGTGCTGGCCGCGTCCGGTCGCGGACTATCCGCCCCGGATGCGTCGGCAGCTGGAGGCGCTGGCCAAATTGTGTTCCTACGCACTGGATTCGGACCCGGGTGGGGAGCTCGGTCCCGGTGCGGACGGGCCCGCCGAGGCGGTGCGACTGGCGGACGACCTCTTCGATCCGGCGCTGGTATTGCTACCCGCGTACGACGCCGCGGGCGCGCTGGTCGATTTCCGAATCCACCATCTCAATACGTGCTTTCTGGATCCCGCGGGTAGACCCCGTGAGCTGATCGAGGGCGCGTCACTGACCGAGGCGTATCCGATCTCCGTCGGCCGGGAGCGCCTGTTCGAGCGCATCGAGCGGGTCTACGCCACCGGTGCGAGCTATCGCGCCGATCCCGTCACGCTCACCGAGCTGTCCGGGCGACTGCCGCGATCGGTCGCGGCCGGGCTGAGCATCGGCCGCCACGGGAACGCCGTACTGGTGGTGTGGCGAATCCGGGACGTGGCGGAACGCTGGGCCGCGCTGTTGCGGCATGCGCAGCGGCTCGGCCGGGTCGGCGCTTTCGAGGAGAACGCGACCAGCGGCGAGATCGTGTGGAGTGAGCACATCTTCGCGATGTACGGGCTGGAGCCGACCGCCGACCCGATCCCGTTCGGTCAGCTGCCCCTCTATGTGGACCCTTCGGATTCACAAGCGGCACAACGGTTCCTGCGCACGGTACTGCGCTATCGACGGGTGGACTCGGCCGTTTTCCGGATCGTCCGGCCGGACGGCGGCTTCCGGCATGTGCGGATCGTCGCCGAACCGGTCCTCGACCCCGCGGGCAGCCTGCTCGCCATTCGCGGCGTGTATCAGGATGCCTCGACCCAGCATTGGACCGAGATCGCCCTGTCGGCCACCCGCGACCGGCTCACCCAGAGCGAGGAGCAGGCGGCCGAACAGAGTCAGCTCGCCCGCCGACTCCAAATGGCGATCATGCCCGAAACCCAGCCCGCCACCGAGATTTTCGGGTTGCGGACGGCCGTGCGCTACCGGCCCACCGAGCAGGACCACCTGGTTGGCGGCGACTGGTACGACGTCGTCGTACTCGCCTCCAAGCAGATTCTCCTGTCGGTCGGCGACATCGTCGGCCACGGCATCGCCGCCGCGACCGGAATGGTGGTGCTGCGCAACGCCTTACGCGGCTTGGCCGCCACCGGCGCGGGACCCGGCCAAATCCTGAACTGGCTGAACCACGTCGCCCACCAGCCCGACGAGACCATCTTCGCCACGGTCGTCTGCGGTCTCTACGATCCGGAAACCCGAATCCTGCGCTGGGCCCGCGCCGGACACCTGCCCCCGGTCCTGGTCCGCGCGGGCGCGGCCACCACCCTCCCGCCGGTCGAGGGCATCATCCTGGGCGCGGTGGCCGAAACCCAATACGAGGAAGGCGAATTGCGCCTGGAAGCCGACGACGTCCTCCTGCTCTACACCGACGGCCTCATCGAACGCCGAGGCCGCGCCCTGGACGACTGCGTCCAGCGCCTACTGACCGAATCGGCCCACTTCGACGGCTGCCTGGACGACCGCCTGGACCAGCTCCTCGGCAACAGCGACGCCGACAGCGACGACGACATGTGCGTAGTCGGCCTCCAGGTCTGCAGCGCACACAGCTGACCGGCTGGGGGTCAGAGTTCATGCGGTAGAGCCCGGGCGATTCGCCGTCGCAGGTGGGTACACACCGGGAGGGAATTGGGCAGGATCACCCGGTGTGTACCTGGCGCGGACGACGCTGTCCACAGCCCGCTGCGGAGGTGCGGGCGAACTGAGCCTATGGCCGATTCGATCAATGTCCGAGCCGACGTGAATGGTTTGGGGTGCTTCACATATCGGACCCGAGACTTCTGTCGAAGACACAATTGCCCGATGGCGATATCGGGTGTCAGGTATGCCGCATCGGTGCTCGCCGCCGACCGCGTCGCGGCGGGCTGGTCTGGTGACTGCGGGCGACCAGCGCGGAGATCACATGGTCGGATCGGGATCTCCGTGGCACCAAGGTGTCCGGCCCCACCGGGCTGATGGATGTGCGGCTGGCCGCGCCAGATCTCGAGGCCGTGCGTTTGTCGTGCTGCTGAGAACCAGCAACACCTTCGTACCCTGGTCTGGCGACCAGGTCTAAAGGGTCGGGGCGGGTCCTCGTCAAGTGTGGAAGGCTGGGGCTATGAACCGACTGGGCAGCTCCACATCGCCTTACCTGCGTCAGCATGCTGGGAACCCGGTGCATTGGCGGGAGTGGGATGCCGAGGCGTTGGCGGAGGCGGCGGAGCGGGATGTGCCGATTCTGTTGTCGATCGGGTATGCGAGTTGTCACTGGTGTCATGTGATGGCGCATGAGTCGTTCGAGGATGAGGCTACGGCCGCGTTGATGAACGAGAAGTTTGTGTGCGTCAAGGTGGATCGGGAGGAGCGGCCTGATCTGGATGCGGTTTATATGAACGCGACGGTGGCTATGACGGGGCAGGGTGGGTGGCCTATGACCTGCTTTTTGATGCCTTCGGGGGAGCCGTTTTATTGCGGGACGTATTACCCGAAGACGCCTCGGCATGGGATGCCCTCGTTCACGCAGTTGTTGACGGCGGTGGATGAGACTTGGCGGAATCGGCGGGATGAGGTGAATACGGCGGCGGCGCAGGTGGGGGAGGCGTTGCGGCAGCAGACGGCGGGGTTGCCGGAGGGGG
>NZ_BAAFGR010000139.1:0-21811 GCF_041154655.1 Nocardia sp. JMUB6875 | reverse complement strand
GTATCACTGTGCTCACTGCGCATCCTTCTTGATCTGCTCGAAGAACAGCCGCATGTTCGGCCCGATCTCCGCGAGTTCGATGAACGGCACCCCCGAGGCGGCCCCGTCCAGATAGGCGAACCGCATCTGCCCGCCCATATCCCCCCGCTGCACCACGTCGATCCCCTGCCCCGCAGCATCTTTCAACGCCGCGTCGAAGTCCTCGGGCTCCAGGCAGATGTGATGCAGCCCCGGCCCGGAGCGTTCGAGAAACTCGGTGTAGATCGACTCCCCCCGCACCGGCTGAATCAGCTCGAGCTGCGTATCCCCGCTGTAGGACAGCGAGATATGCGCGACGAAGTCCGCGGCCGCACCCCGGTAGACGGTGCTCTCCGGCCCGAAGTGGATGTCCGGCATCCGCATCCAGTTACGCGCCCCCAGAATCGTCCGAAGGAAGTCCTCACCAGCGGCGATGTCCTCGACCACCCAGGCGATCTGGCTGACGGGCCCCTTCGCCACGCTCATGCTGTCCACCCGGGCAGTTAATCACATCCGCTTAAATTGGCAAGGGTCACTCTTCATCCGGATCCGGATCGTTCGGCGAGGACCAGGTCTGATTGCTCAGGCCGTAGAAGGTGGACACCAGCAGATACAGCACCAATGCCACGATCGGAGACAGAAATCCGATCCCGATGGTCACCGCGTAAACCAGCAGCCCCGGCCAGGCCCGCCACCGCTCCCGCCGCGCATAGTCGGCCCCCAGCCCCGGCCGCAACATCTCCGGATGCTTCTCGAGCTGCCGCCACATGGGCGCCCACGGAATGGTCATGATGACCCCCACGATCCCGTACAGCGCCACCGCGACCACGGCATCCTGCCGGGTCCCGTGCACCAGGTTGTCCGCGATCACGATCGTCGGAAAAGGAATCAGCGAAACCCCGAGCAGCAGAACAAGATTCCACCACCGCAGCACGTGATCGATGCGCCGCAACCGACCGAAGAAAGTGTGGTGATTCATCCACACCACACCGATGGTCACGAACGAAGCCAGATACGCCAGATACGACGGCCAGATGTGCACGAGTTCCCGCAGCAGATGCCCCGGCTCATGCTCGGGCACCTTGATATCCAAAATCAAAAGGGTGATGGCAATAGCCATCACCCCGTCACTGAACGCCTCGACCCGAGCGGTCCCGGTCAAGGTACCGCTCGGAACCGAACTCTCACTCATGCACCGAAGCGTAACCCGATTCGCTTGCCGCCTCAGTTGCCTTGGCCCGCTTGATGGTTCGCACCGTGATAACCATCAGCACCGCGGTCACCCCGATCATCAGCACGCTCGACAGCCAAGCCATGGTGTGGATCGGCAACCGGTAGGCCAGCACCACCCGCACCACCGCCTCGGAGACCAGCCCCACACCCCACATGCCCGCGATCCGATTGTGCGTCCGCCGCACCAGCGGCACGTTCTCGAACTTGTACTGCATCTCCGCCAGCTTCTGCGGCGACCCCGCGAAGGCTTTACGGGCGGCCAAGTAGGTCAACGGCTTCCCGATGAGGGCACTGCCCGCGAAGGCCGCGCCGATGACCGCGGTGGTGAGCGAATCCCGCACGATCATCATGCGGGCATCCCCGCTGATCATCGAACTGACGATCCCGAAGACGAACCCGGCCAGGATAAGCGCGGACATGAAGTCGATCCGCCGAGCCCGAACCACCTCGATGAGCACCATGACTCCGGAGAAGATCGCACCCGCCAGCAGCGCGGCGAAATCCGAGTACCCCGCCCAGTGCAGCACGTAGTAGGCCGCCAGCGGCACCCCGATATCCCGAGCCGTCGGCGCGAGCATGCGCACCAGATTCGGACGAGTCTCGTCCCCCTGCGGCGCCTGCACAACGGTGGTGGTGTGGTCGGCCATTTCGGACTCCTGTAATCGGCTGATCGCTACAGGAAGACGCTACGGACGCGCGCCCCGCCCCGAATCTGCCAACCATCACCTCCGAGGCATGACAGTTGTCATGCCGGCTTCGGAGCCGCCGCGCCAAGCGGAACCGGCACGGCCGCAGCCGATTCCAGCCGGTGCCCCTTGGTCTCCGGAGCACCCCAAACACAGATGAGGAACCCGACCGCGGTCAACCCCGCCGCGAACAGGAAGGTCGGCCCCATGCCCAGATGATCAAGCGACCAGGGCAGCAGATAGGTCCCGAGCGCCGCACCCACCCGGCTGATGGAGGTCGCGAACCCGACGGCCGTGGCGCGAATGTGGGTCGGGAACAACTCATTCGGATACGTCCAGTCCAGCACGTTCGGACCACCGCAGAAGAACGCATAGAGGAGCAACATGCCGAACGCCAGGAACGTCGGCATGGTCGGCCAGACACCGATGAGCAGTACCGGAATGATCATCAGCCCGAAGCACCACACGATGGTGGGCCGCCGCCCGACTGTATCGATGAGCCGCATGGCGGGCAGGCACCCGATCAGGAACACCATGCTGATCAGCGCGGTTCCGAGGGTGTCCATCCAGGTGCCCTCCGGCATCCCGAACGCCGCGAGAATCTGCGGCCCGAAGGTCAGCATGGCGAACAGCACCGCCACCTGGCACAGAAAGAACCCGCAGCAGAAGATCGTCCGCTTGCGATAGGTCGGCCGGAACAACTCCCGCAACGACCCATGCTTCGCCGGATGCCCCTCCTCCCCCGCCTCGACCAGCGACGCCGGATCCACCCGCACATGCAGGAACTTCTCGATCATGGCCGCGGCCTTGTCGGCCTTACCGTGCTGCGCCAACCAGCGCGGCGACTCGGGCGCGGTGCTCTGCCGGATGATCAGGAAGAACGCGCACAGGACCGCGCCACTGGCCAACTGCCACCGCCAGGACCCGTTGCCACCAAAAGTCAGCAGCAGGTAGCCCACGACATAGGCGAGCACCGACCCCGCATACCAGGCCACGATCTGAAACCCGAGCAACTTCCCCCGCTGCTTCAGCGGCAACCACTCCCCCAGCAATGAGGTGGCGATCGGATAGTCCGCCGCCACCGCCATCCCGAGAATGAACCGCAATATCACGATCAGCCAGGTGGATTCGGCCCAGAACGACGCAATCGAGCACGCCCCCATCACCACCAGGTCGGCGGTGTACATAACCTCCCGCCCGATCTTGTCCGTCAAAACCCCGAACAACGCCCCACCCACAAACATCCCCACCAAAGCCGCAGCCCCGATCAACTGCGTATCCCCGGTACTGAGATCCAGCTCGGCCGTCATCCCGATCAGAGCCGTCCCCACGATGCTCAGGATGTACCCATCAAGCAACGGCCCACCCGAACACGCCACAGCAAGCCGCTTATGAAACGAGGTAAATGGCGCATCATCGATAACCGAACTCACGCAGCCTCCTCGCAACCCGGACAACAATCACCGAAGCAAACAAGCAGCAATCTTGATTGAACTTACACGATCTTTAAAAGGTGATCCGTGCAGTCCGTGGGCCGGTAGGTGAGTCACCGCTCCCAACTCGGCGTCAGCCCAAGTCCGGTAGGGCAGGCGACGCAACCACACTTTTCGTTTATCTTTCCCCGGGTTACCTGACCTCAGGCACTCTGAATCACATCTTGGCCCGGCGAGTCCGCCAGTACGCCTTCCGCTGCGACGGCGTGCAGTACACGTGCATCATCTCCATCAGGCCGTCGATGACCGGCCCCGCATCGATGAACGGGGAAATGGTTTCCGCGTCGGGCACTCCGGTGGCGGTGACCGGTGGCACGGGTTCCGTCGGGAACAGGAACTGTGCGCCTTCGGGTGTCGTGGTGATCGAATCGCCGGTGGGCGTGGTCCATTGCACCTCCCGATCCGGGAGATGATCAACCTTCCACCCATTGCGGTGATTATCGGCGAGAGTCTTGAGCCGGTGATGGCGTCGACACCGCGCACCCAGATTATGTTCGCTGGTGGGGCCGCCATTGTCTGGATTGCCGTGGTCGAACCGGTCCTGGTGGTCGAGGTCAGTGTCGGCGGCGGGCACCTGGCAGCCCGGGGCCCGGCAGATCCCGTCGAGCGCACGCACCCGCGAAGCGACACGCGCGGATGGCTTGTACACCAGGTCCCTGGCCGGAGTGGTTGTGGTGGACGGGGAGTCGGTCGCGGTCTCGGTGATGATCTCGAAGCGGGCGTAGCGCGCGATCTGACGCGCGAGATCGGCGTCGATCGCCCCGAAACCGGCCAGCAGCGCCGGGTTGTCCTGCAGTCCGGCAAGGGTTTCCGCCGACACACCCACCTGCACCAGAGCCTTGCGCGGCATCGGCGCGACCGCGTCGAAGGGGGCGCGCGGGCAGTCTGCGCGCCCGCACTGGCAGGTCAAACGCCCAGTGCCGTCAGCGAGGGCGACCAAAGCATCAGCGCGGCGCTGGTTCTGAGTGCGGGGGTCCTCGCTGCACACCTGGGTGCACGCCATCTCGCGCAGCTTCTCGTAGAGGGTGCGTCCCCCGGCGGCAGGCAGTACCGCATCGACGACAGCGGTGCCATTGTCGGCCGCATTGACACTGACATACCGCTCGGCCTCGGCCTCCTTGCGGCGCACGGCCTGACCCTCAGGGTCGGCCTCGGCGATCCAGCGGCGCGCGGTCCGCCGAACACGCTGCGGGTCCGCGTCTTCCGCATACACGGCGATCTTCGGCTCCAACTCGGTCAACAGATCCCCACGCACATTGGTGAGGGTCTCGCGGATCGCCCGCACCTGCGCCAGGTCGATACGCCCGGCAGCGAAGGCTTCCGCAGTGGTTGGGAGGCGGTGCTCGAGATCCAGCCCGATATTGATCAGGTTGTCCGCGGAGCGCTGCGACATCTTCAGGGCGACACCGATTTCGGTGGCGGTGCTCTCCCCCGCGTACAGCAGCCCGACACCCAGGTCGATCTGCTCCGCACGGCGGGCCTCATAGAGCCGTGTCATCAATGCCGCCTCTTCGGCCTGCAACGCAGCTATCCGTGAGTGCACAACGCGAAGCTGTTCCACCACCTCGAAGGTGTTGGCCCAGCCATCAGCGAATTCACCCATACATTCGATAATAGTTTCGAATCCCGCGACACAACAGCATGATCGAAGCGACGCGCCTGTAATCTTCCAGCTACCACAAGAATTCGGCCCCGATGAGTTTCCGCCCGCCGCCCCGTCTGCATTCCGGAGACCGACCTACCGATTCGAGGAGTTGACCATGCCCTACGAAACACGACCTGGCGACCCGGTCTGGACCGATATCTACACCACCGACCCCGAGGCCGCGATCGCCTTCTACGGCGAGCTGCTCGGCTGGACCGCCGAAATCGCCCCGGAGCACGGCAATTACATCACCTTCCGCAAGGACGGCAAGGCCGTGGCGGGCGGCGTGGCCAGCGACGGCAGCGGCCCGAGCCAGTGGACCGTCTACCTGGCCAGCCCCGATGCCGAAGCGACCGCGCAGGCGGTGACGGCGGCGGGCGGCATGACCGCCGTACCGGTCACCGAGGTCGGCGATCTCGGCAAGTTCGCGGTGTTCGGCGACAACGGCGGCGTCGGCATCGGCGTCTGGGAGTCCGGCACCATGACCGGATTCGAAAGTCGCGGCATCGCGGGCGGCGGGCACTGGGAGGATCACGTCGGCGCCCCGTCCTGGTTCGAACTGCACACCCGCGGCTACGACGACGCCCTGAAGTTCTACACCGAGGTCTTCGGCTGGCAGGACCCCTTCACGATCTCCGACATCCCCGAATTCCGCTACACCACAATCCATTCCACCACCCCCATGCTGGGCGGCGTGATGGACTCGACGAACTTCCTCCCGCCCGGCGTCCCCGGCTATTGGCGGGTCTACTTCGGCGCCGAGGATGTGGACGCGTCGGTGCGCCGCGTGGTCGAGCTCGGCGGCAGTGTGATCAGCCCGCCCGAGGACACCCCCTACGGACGCCTGGCCGCGGTCGCCGACCCGACCGGCGTCCCATTCAGCCTGGGCGGCAACAAGTCCTAGCCCCGGACAGGACGAACGGCCCGGTCTCCACAGCGACCGGGCCGTTCGGGTACTCCCGCGGCGGCGTATAGGCACCCCAGCTGCGCCTGCCACGCCCCGTCAGGAATTCTCAGCCACGCACTCCCGTGGCCAATGTCTGCTGCCGCCCCAATCCGGCGACCTCCACGACCACGACATCGCCATCGCGCAGATAGGGTTTCGGCTCCGGCCGGCTGACCGCGACACCCGCCGGGGTCCCCGTCAGCACCAGATCGCCGGGTTCGAGCGTCATCAGCGAGCTCAGGTACACCAGCAGCTCGCCGACCCCGGAGACCATGTCCCCCGTCGAACCCGCCTGCCGCCGTTCACCGTTCACCCACAGCTGCAAGCTCAGCGACTGCGGTTCGTCGACCTCGTCCGGCGTCACCAGCCACGGCCCGATCGGAGTGAAGGTGTCGTAGGACTTCCCCTTCACCCAGGTCGGTTCTCCCGCAATGCCATTGCGCTCGGTGATGTCGTTCGCGGTGACGTACCCGCCGACCGCCCCCAGCGCGGTGGCGGGATCCGGGCAGTCGCGCAGCCGCTGCCCGATCACCACGCCCAGCTCCACCTCGTGATCGGTGGCCTCACTGCCGCGCGGCAGCTCGATGGCGTCGTAGGGTCCGCTGATGGTGGTGCCCGGCTTGAGGAACACCACCGGCCGCTCGGGAATCGCAGCCCCGATGGCCGCGGCGTGGTCGGTGTAATTCAGACCGACGCCGATCACCTTGCCGGGCCGCGCGATCGGCGCTCCGATCCGCTCGGTGGCCTCGACCTCGGGCAGCTTGCCCGAGGCCAGCGCGCGCCGCACAGCGCCGAGGGCCACCGTGTCGCCCAGCAGCGCCCCGTCGATATCGGCGGCGACCGACGACAGATCGCGCAGCACACCCGAATCATCGATGGCCGCGGGCTTTTCGGCGCCCTTGGCGCCTACTCGCAACAGCTTCACAAAGCACCTCCCGACTGCTCCGCCGCCACGGCGGCCGCACTCGGCCCGCCGGGCAGATGATCCTCCGCGATCCGAAAACCGAGCTGCTGCAACAGCATCGCGCCCGCCGTCAGGCAGCGCTGCTCGTCCGGCTCGATCTCGATCAGCGAATAGGCCGCGGCGAATCCGGCCGCGTGCAATGTGCTCTCCGGCAAGGTATTCCGCCCGCACACGGCGACCACCGGAACCCCGGCGAGGCGCGCCGCAGCCGCGACACCCGCCGGAGCCTTCCCGTGCAAGGTCTGCTCGTCGAGCTTGCCCTCACCGGTGATGACCAGGTCGACCCCGGCCACCTGATCCTCGAATCCGACCAGATCCAGCATCAATTCGATGCCCGGCCGCAGCGTGGCGCCCAGCACCGCGAGCGCGGCGAATCCGACGCCCCCCGCGGCGCCGGCACCCGCCGTCTCACGCCGATCCGACCCGATTTCCGCGGCCAGCCGCTGCGCCCACTGCCCGAGCGCGGCGTCCAGCTCGGCCACCTGGGCCGGATCGGCGCCCTTCTGCGGCCCGTAGACCGCAGCGGCCCCGTAGGGACCGGTGAGCGGATTGTCCACATCGCAGGCCACGGTGACCTCGACGCCGGACATCAGCTCCCGCAGCGCGGACAGGTCGATGGTGGCCACCCGGGTGAGAGCCGCCCCGCCGTCGCCGATGGGATACCCATCGGCGTCCAGCAGGCGGGCGCCGAGCGCCTCCAACATGCCTGCGCCGCCGTCGGTTCCGGCGCTGCCGCCGATGCCGAGCACGATGCGGCGGCATCCCGCCGCGACCGCGGCCGCGATCACCTCGCCGGTGCCCCGGCTGGTGGCGGTCATCGGTCGCAGCAGGCCGTCCGGCAGCCGCACCAGTCCCGACACGTCCGCCATCTCGATGACCGCGAGGTCGTCGCGGCGGGCGTAGGCGGTCAGCACCGGTTCCCCGGTGGGCCCCGACGCGGTGAGCGGAACCGCGTCGAAACCGGCCGCGAGGGCGGCGGCGACGGTCCCGTCACCGCCGTCCGCCACGGGCACGACCGACACCTCGGCGTCGGGTCGCGCCCGCCGGATTCCGGCTCGCACGGCCGCCCCGACCTGAGCGGCGGTCAGCGAGCCCTTGAATTTGTCGGAGGCGATCAGCACACGAGCCATGAATGGAATCCTTTTAGTCCAGCGGGACGGTTGCGGTGGGGGCGTCGGCGAACGCGGAGGCCAGCTCCTCGAACTCCGTGATCGCGTCGATCCCGGCCGCACCCATGGACACATTGGTGACGCGCTCGAGAATGCACTCGACCACGACCGGCACCTTGTACTCGGCCATCAGCGACTTGGCCTTCTCGAAGGCCGGGCCGATGTCCTCCGGGTTGAAGACGCGAATCGCCTTGCAGCCCAGGCCTTCCGCGACCTTCACGTGGTCCACGCCGTAGCCGTTGACCTCGGGCGAGTTGATGTTCTCGAAGTCCAGCTGCACGTAGTAGTCCATGTCGAACGCCCGCTGCGCCTGACGGATCAGGCCCAGGTACGAGTTGTTCACCAGCACATGGATGTACGGAATGTTGAACTGGGCGCCGACGGCCAATTCCTCGATCAGGAACTGGAAGTCGTAGTCACCGGACAGCGCCACGACCGGCTCGTCCTTGACCGCGGTGGCCACACCCAGTGCGGCGGGCAGGGTCCAGCCCAGCGGACCGGCCTGACCGGCGTTGATCCAGTGCCGCGGCTTGTACACGTGCAGCATCTGGGAAGCCTGGATCTGCGACAGACCAATCGTGGTCACGTAGCGGGTCTCCGGGCCGAACGCCTTGTTCATCTCCTCGTACACGCGCGCCGGCTTCAGCGGCACGTTGTCGAAGTGCGTCTTGCGCTGGCCGGTGGCGCGCTTGGCGCGCACCTCCTTCACCCACGCGCTGTGGTCGGTCAGCGACCCGACCTTGTCCAGCGACTCGGCGACCGCGATGAACTGCTCCAGTGCCGCACCGGCATCGGAGACGACACCGTAATCGGGCGCGAACACGCGGCCGATCTGGGTCGGCTCGATGTCGACGTGCACGAAGGTGCGGTCCTTGGTGTAGACGTCCAGCGCGCCGGTGTGGCGGTTGGCCCACCGGTTGCCGATGCCCAGCACGAAGTCCGCGGCCAGCAGCGACTCGTTGCCGTAGATGTGGGAGGTCTGCAGACCCACCATGCCGGCGTGCAGCTCGTGGTCGTCGGCGATGGTGCCCCAGCCCATCAGGGTCGGGACCACCGGAACACCGGTCAGCTCGGCGAACTTCACCAGCAGCTCGGAGGCGTCGGCATTGATGATGCCGCCGCCCGCGATGATCAGCGGGCGCTTGGCCTCGTTCAGCATCTGCAGCACCTTGGCGGCCTGCGCCGGGGTCGCGGCCGGGCGGGTGACCGGCAGCGGCTCGTAGGTGTCGATGTCGAACTCGATCTCGGCCAGCTGCACGTCGATCGGCAGGTCGATCAGCACCGGGCCCGGACGGCCTTCGCGCATGAGCCAAAACGCCTTCTGGAAGGCGCCCGGCACCTGGGCGGGCTCGAGCACGGTGGTCGCCCACTTGGCCAGCGGCTTCGCGATGGACGCGATGTCGACGGCCTGGAAGTCCTCCTTGTGCAGCTTGGCCACCGGAGCCTGGCCGGTGATGCACAGGATCGGAGTGGAATCCGCGGAGGCGGAGTACAGACCGGTCACCATGTCGGTGCCCGCGGGGCCCGAGGTGCCGATGCAGACGCCGATGTTGCCGGCCTTGGCGCGGGTGAAGCCCTCGGCCATGTGCGAAGCGGCCTCGACGTGGCGGGCCAGCACGTGCTTGATGCCACCGTGCTTCTTCATGGCGGAGTAGAACGGGTTGATCGCGGCGCCGGGCAGGCCGAAAGCCTGTGTGGCCCCTTCCTTTTCCAGGATCAGGACCGCCGCGTCGACGGTACGCATGCGTGCCATATTGGTCAGTTCTCCTTGTCCAGCTTGCCGCTCAGGCGCTCGACGCCGCGCAGCAGTGCAGAGTGGTCCAGGTGGCCGTCGCCGTTGGCGCGGGCCGAGGCGACCAGCTGCGCGATCAGCGAGCCGGCCGGGGTCACCAGACCCGCCTCACGGGCGGCGGTGGTGAAGATGCCCATGTCCTTGTGGTGCAGGTCGATCCGGAAGCCCGGGGCGAACTCGCGGTTGGCCATCTTGTCGCGCTTCTGGTTCAGCACGGCCGAACCGGCGAGGCCGCCGCCGAGCACGTCGAGGGCCGGGCCCAGCTCGACGCCGTAGGCCTCGAGGAAGACCACGGCCTCGGCCAGCGCCTGGATGTTGGTGGCCACGATGAGCTGGTTGGCCGACTTCACGGTCTGGCCCGCACCATTGGTGCCCACGTGCACGACGGTCTTGCCGACGGTGTCCAGGAACGGCTTGGCCGAAGCGAAGTCCTCGGCCGAACCGCCGACCATGATCGACAGGGTGGCGTTGATCGCGCCCGGCTCGCCGCCGGAGACCGGGGCGTCCAGCAGGCGGAAGCCACGCTCGGCCGCCTGCTTGGCCAGCTCCTGGGTGACATCCGGGCGGATGGAGGAGAAGTCGATGATCAGCGCGCCCGGCTCGGCGGTCTCGAAAACGCCCTTCTCACCGGCGAGTACGGCCTGCACGTGCGGGGAGTCCGGAACCATCACGGCCACCACGTCGGCGCCGCGCACGGCGTCGGCGATCGAGGTGACGGCGCGGCCGCCGGCGTCGACCAGCTTCTGCGCGTTGGAGGGGTTCAGGTCGAAGCCCTTGACGGTGTGGCCGGCGTTCTGGAGGTGGACGGCCATCGGGCTGCCCATGATGCCGAGGCCGATGAAAGCGATATTGCTCATGATCTGTTCCTAAGTCGTTGTGTTGGAAAGTCTTCGGTGATTACTTGGCGGCGCGACGCTCGAGCGGGAGCCAGCCGAAGGAGTCGGCGGAGACGCCGGTGGACGGCTTGTACTCCAGGCCGACCCAGCCGCGGTAGCCGTTGGCCTCGAGGGCGGTGAGCTGGTCGTCGAGCTTGAGCTCGCCCGTGCCCGGCTCGTTGCGGCCCGGGTTGTCGGCGATCTGGACGTGCGCGATGCGGGCGGTGTGCTCGGCGATCACCTTGTCCACGTCGTCGCCGTTGACGGCGAGGTGGTAGAGGTCCGCGAGCAGGCCGATGTTGGATACGCCGGAGTGGGCCTGGACCTTGTCGATAACCGCAAGGCCGTCGACCGCCTTCAGCAGCGGGTAACGCGGTGCGCCCGAAGCGGGCTCGACCAGGATGGTGGCACCGATGCGAGCGGCGGCCACGGCGGCGGCCGACAGGTTCTCCACGGCCAGCTCGTCCTGAGCCTCCGGGGTGGAGTCATCGACCCGGTTGCCGTACAGCGCGTTGAAAGCCTTGGTGCCCAAGCGCTCTCCGATGCCGACGGTGACGTCGATGTTGTCCTTGAACTCGGCGGCCCGCGCCGGCCACGACACCAGGCCGCGGTCGCCGCCCGGCATGTCGCCGGCGAAGAAGTTCAGGCCGATCAGCTGCACGCCCGCGTCCTGCACGGAGGCGACGAACGCGTCCACGTCCTTGTCCGACGGCACGGCCTCGGCGAACGGCCACCAGAACTCGATGGCGTCGAAACCGGCGGCCTTGGAAGCGGCCGCGCGCTCCAGGATCGGGAGCTCGGTGAACAGGAGCGAGCAGTTCACGGCGTAGTTGAGCGAGTGAGTCATGGAATCCCTCCAGTCGTTTCCGCAGTGCTGTGACCAGCAAGTCTGCTTGATTTTCCGCAATGCGGAAATGTTTTTCTGGGATACGAAAATGCTAATGCTCCCAGAACAATCCCGTCAAGGAGTTCCGGGAGCTACTAGCCAGTACGGCGATATATGTTGTGCCGCCGCCTGATCAGCGGATGTCGTCCTCGAGACGATCGCCGAGATCGTCCTTCACGTCATCCGCGGCCGCGAACACCGAAGCGCCCGGCTTGTTTCCGAACTTGAACTCGTTGAACACCAGGTTCAATACGATCGCCGCGATGGCGGTCGCCGAGATCCCGGAGTGCATGACCACTCCGATGCCGGTCGGGAACTTGTCCCAGAATGTCGGTGCGGCAATGGGAATCACGCCCACGCCGACCGCCACGGCCACCAGAACCATATTCAGGTTGTCGGTGAAGTCGACCCGCGCCAGCGTGCGGATGCCGCTCGCCGCGACGGAACCGAACAACACGATGCCCGCGCCGCCGAGGACGGGATACGGAATCCCGGCCACCACGGCCCCCACGATGGGGAACAGGCCCAGCAGTGCCAGCACGACACCGCCTGTCGCGACCACGAATCGGCTCTTGATGCCGGTGAGCGCGACCAGCCCCACGTTCTGCGCGAAGGCGCTGCACGGGAAGCTGCCGAACAGCGGAGCCACTCCCGAGGACAGCATGTCGGCCCGCAGACCGGCCGCCACCCGCTTGGAATCGGCTTCGGTGCCGACGATTTCGCTGATCGCGAGCACGTCGGCGGTGGTCTCCACCATGATCACCAGGATCACGATGGTCATCGAGACGATCGCCCCGACCTGGAAGGTCGGCCCGCCGAAGTGCAGGATCGGCGGCAGGGCAATGATTTTCGCGTCGCCGACCTTGGAGAAGTCGGCGTGGCCGGTGGCCGCCGCGATGACGGTGCCGATCACCAGGCCGATCAGGATCGACAGCCGCGAGATGGCGCCCTGGAACAGCCGGCTGATCACCAGGATGATGACCAGGGTCATACCGGCGAACCCGATATTGCCCATCGAGCCGAAGTCGGCGGCCTTGGGGTTGTTACCCATCGCCCATCGGAATGCGGTGGGCAGCAACGAGAGTCCGATCACCGTGATGATGGTGCCGGTCACCACCGAGGGGAAGAACCGCACCAGTTTCGCGAAGAAACTGGACAGGACCAACCCGATCGCACCCGCGACGATGATCGCGCCGAAGACCGGCCGCAGCCCGCCCTCATTGGCGATGGTGACCATCGTCGAGACGCTGACGAACGAAATGCCCTGCACGATCGGCAATCTGGAGCCGATCGGCCCGATGCCCAGGGTTTGTAGCAGTGTTGCCAGACCGGAGACGAACAGGCCCGCTGTCACCAGCAGCGCCATGTCCGTCGCCGAGAGTCCGGCCGCACCTCCCACGATGAGCGGCGGTGCGATCACACCGCCGTACATCGTCAGGATGTGCTGAGTTCCGTAGACCAGGGACTGTCCCAGGGAATAACGCTGATCCTCGGGACGCGTCGCGGTCACTTGCACGCGGCTATGGTCATCGCCCATCGCCGCACCTCCTACTAACTCAGAGAAGAAGAACTCAGCGTGGTGCTCAGCAAAAACCCGGGATGGCGGTCCAGGCGTTGCCCGCGTCGCGCGCGTCGTCACGCTCGACGGTGGCCTCGATCAGGCCGTACGGGCGATCCGCGGCGATGAAGACCTCGCCCGGGTTCGGCACGTTGAACGGGCTCAGGTCCACCAGGAAGTGGTGCTTGTTCGGGGCCGAGAACTTGATCTCGGCGACCTCGGTGAACTGCTCGAGCACGGCGCGACCCATCGAGTAGAGGGTCTGCTGCAGCGCGTAGGAGTGCACCACCGCGAACTGGCGCAGCAGCACCTTCAGGATGGCGTCGTAGGTCTTGTCCCAGTCGACATCGGTGTGGTTGTAGCGCCACTTGGCCACCAGCGAGGTCGCCATGATGCGATCGTTGGTCGGCTGCAGGGTGGTGTACTTGTCCTTGAAGAAGCCGTGGAACTCCGAGCCCGTGGTCTTGAGGAGCACGAGGTCCTTCACACCGGAGACCACGTGCGCCACGCGATCCGGGCCGACGCCGTCGACGTTCACGACGGTGGTGCGTACGCCCTGGCCCGACTTCACGAACGAGTGATCGTGCGGCTGGCCGTCGACCTCGATGCGATCCCAGGCGTACTCCTCGACCTCGATGCGCGCACCGGTGGCGGTGGGGGCACGGGAGATGAAGTGATCGGCCAGGGTGAGGCCGTACTCCTCGATGGAGTGGATGCCCTTCTCCTTGGCGAAGGCGAAGGCGGTGTTCTTCTGGGTGTCGGTGGGCAGCACGTCGCCCTGGTCACCGGTGATGTGGGCGTCGGAGAACTCACCGCGCAGCGAGGTCGAGACGTTCAGATCGCGGATCTGGTGGCGCGGGGTGTCGCGGTAGACGCGGACGACGCGGTTCTCGGCCTTGCCGTACTGGTTCTGTCCCAGCTTGATTGCCATGTGAGTTCAGCTTCCTCGGTAGGTGGAATAGGCGAAGGGGCTCATGAGCAGGGGCACGTGGTAGTGCTCGCCCGCTTGTCCGGCGACCTTGAAGGTGATCGAGACCGTCGGATAGAAGTAGGTCTGATTCGTTGCGGCGGCATAGCTTTCGATGTCGAAGGTGAGGCGGTAGTTCCCGGCCTCGAGGCCCTCGGGGCCGAGATCCTTGATCCGGCCGTCGTCATCGGTCTTGCCCTCGGCCACGACCCGGACTTCCGGGCCGACCTGTTCGAGCCGCACCTCGACGCCGGCCGCGGGCTTGCCCAGCGCGGAGTCGAGGATGTGCGTCGTAATGGTGCTCACGCGTCGAATACCTTTCGCAGGCGGAGAACGGCGATCTTGCGGAGTTCCTCGGCGACCGTGGCCGCCTCGGTGTCGTCGTCGTTGGTGAGGCGCTGGTTCAGGCTCGCCAGGATCTGCTCGGCCGACAGGCCGGTGGCGCAGATCAGGAAGACCCTGCCGAACCGCTTCTCGTAGGCGAGATTGCCCTCGAGCAGCTGCGCGGCCACGGATTCGTCCTGGCTGACGCCGGACTGTTCCTGACGCGACCACGCGGAGTGGGTGTCGCTGCCCTGTACCCGATCGCCGATGCGGGGGTGTGCCGACAGTGCGCGGTCCACCTCGGAGGCGGGGAGACCGGCGGCGAGCTCATCGGCCCGGGCCAGCAGGCCGTCGATATCGGCGTAGGGCCGGGCCGCCAGCACGCCGTCCGCCCAGCTCGGGGCATCACAGCAGGTCAGCAGGACCGGCAAGAGTTCTTCACTCGCTGTCGAATTGAATTCGACCAACGTCACCATTGGCGCTACCTCTCTCGGATAACGGAAGGGTGATTCCGCTACGGATGAAGCGTGTCACGGGCCACAACAGTTAGTCAACATTTTGTTGAAAATATACGGAAACTGCTGGTCAGAGCGCTTCACAAGCCGATTTTGAACTTGCCGGAATGTTGCTGGTCCGAGCGTGGAACAGCTGGTTGAGCACCAAGGCCGTCACACAGCCCGCGCTGATGCCCGAGGCCAGGATGACCGAGAACGGGCCCGGCAGACCGGCGTAGAAGGACGGGGCCACGGTCGGGGTCATGCCGATGAACAGCGCGACGCCGACGATCAGCGAGTTGATCGGATCGCCCAGATCAGCCTTGGCGAGGGTGCGGATGCCGCTGGCGGCGACCGTTCCGAACAGGACCAGACCGGTCCCGCCGAGCGCGGGCTTGGGCACCAGCTCGACGACCGCGCTCGCCACCGGGAACAAGCCCAGCAGGACCAGGAACGCGCCGCTGGCGGCCACCACATAGCGGCTGTACATCCGGGTCAGCGCGACCAGACCAACGTTCTGAGCGAATGCGCCACAGGCGAATCCGCCCATGACCGAGGCCAGCATGGTCCCGACACCGGCCGCGCGCAGACCGCCCGCGATCTGCTTCTCGTCGACCGGACGCTCCACGATCTCGCCCAGCGCGATCATGGTCGCGGTGGACTCGGTCATCACCACGAGCATGACGATGCACAGCGAGATGATCGCGCCGATCTGGAATTCCGGTGCGCCGAAGTGCCAGGGCGGGACGAAGCCGATGATCGAGGCATGGCTGACCGGACCCGTATCCAGCAGTCCCAAAGGCCAACCCAGCAGCGAGCCGGCGATGAGGCCGATGAGCAGGGCGAGCTGGCGGCCGAAGCCCTTCAGGAAGCGATGGCACAACAGCACGACCACCAGCGCGAAGGCGGCATCGGCCAGATTCTTCATCGGCACGTGCGCTTCGCCCATCGCGCCCTCGCCCGCGCCGCTGATCCAGCCGAGCGCGACCGGCAGCAGGGACAGGCCGATCAGCGAGATGACGGTGCCGCCGACGATCGGCGGGAAGAACCGGTGCAGCCGTGAGAAATACGGTGCCGCGAAGACGGCCATGACACCGGCCACCAGGGTGGCGCCGAAGATGACGGGCAGCGCCTTGCCCGGAGCCGCCTCCTTGGCGATAGCCAGGATCGGGCCGACCGCGGCGAAGGAGCCGCCGTTGATCAGCGGCAGCCGCGCGCCGAACTTCCACCAGCCCAACGACTGCAACAGGGTGGCCAGGCCCGCGGTGAACAGGCTGGCGGTAATGAGCATCACCGTCTCCGGCGCGCTCAGACCGACTGCCGCGCCGACGATCAGCGGCGGTGCGACGACACCGGCGACCATGGCGGCAATGTGCTGTAGACCGCCCGCGACCAGCTGGAACGGCGGCGGAACCACGTCGACCGGATGTTTGTCGAGTTCCACGACCGTGCCCGACGCTACCGAGACGGACCCTTCACCGAGTTCGGCGGTGAGTTCGTCGTGGTCCGCTGCGGGGCTGGAATCGGGTGCGGCGGGGGTGGATTCAGAGCTCACAGTCGACCCGGCCCCCCGTTTGGCGTGGCGTCGAATCAAGTTCTTTCAACGTCTCCATTGGCGCTACCTCTCTCGGATAGCGGAAGGGTCATTCCGCTAGTCGAGAACAGTGGCACGCGCCACAAAGCAGGGTCAACAGTTCGTTGAAGATATATATCGGTCAACCGATCGGCTACGTCAGGCCCGTTCGCGGTTGAGGTAGTTGTAGACGGTGAAGCGGGTGACGCCGAGTGCCGCCGCGACGGTCTCGGCGGACTTGCGGAAGGTGAACGCGCCCCGCTCTTCCAGCAATCGCACGGCACGCTGCTTGTCGGCGCGCGGCAGACTGGTGAGCGGGCCGCCCAGCTCCCCCGCCACCTCCTCCAGCAACTTCTCCAATCCGCCGAGGGTGTCGGGTTCGGGCGCGCCGAACCGCACGCAGGCCAGCGTCTTCCCCTCCCAGACCACGGGAATGTCCTCGGCGGTGGCGTTTTCCGGGTCCACCAGGCGGCCGCCGGTCTTGTCCAGAATCGGGGCGAGGGTCACCAGCACCGGGTGCGCCTCGCCCGGCGAACGTTCAGTCATCCTGCTCGACCTGCATCGTCACTCTCGTCGCGCCATTAGCGAAGGCGGTCAGCATGATCTCGCCCAGCACCGGCAGCAGTTTGTCGTCCGTCCCGGTCACCAGCGTGCCCAGGGGACCGAAATCGCATTCCAGACCGGCCGATTCGGCGAGCTCGAGGGCCGCCAGCGCATGCGTTGGCGCCTCCCCTTCGCCATGGAACGGTTCGGTCGTGAACTCCGCGCGTAGCCGCATGTGGCACAGGCTACTATTCCGGCATTCGGAAAACTAAGGAGGACCGGGAGTGCCCGCAGCAAAGGGGCCCAAGGCCGGCGCCGGGGGTGTGCAGTCCATCGAGCGTGCGTTCGGGCTGCTCGAGCTCATGGCGGACGAGGGCGGCATGATGGGGCTGTCGCAGCTGGCCACCGAGTCGGGCCTGCCGCTGCCGACCATTCACCGGCTGGTGCGGACACTGGTGGATCTGGGGTACCTGCATCAGGAGCCGTCGCGCAAATATGTGTTGGGTCCCAAGCTGATCAAGCTCGGCGAGAGCTCCTCGCAGATGCTGGCGGTGCTGGCCCGACCGCACCTGCAGCGGCTGGTCGACGAACTGGGCGAGTCCGCGAACATGGCGATGCTGGACGGGGATCAGATCGTCTATGTGGCGCAGGTGCAGTCGCGGCACTCCATGCGCATGTTCACCGAGGTGGGGCGGCGGGCGCTGCCGCACTGCACCGCGGTGGGCAAGGCGATACTGGCGGGATCGCCGCCGGAGCTGACCCGGAATCTCTTGGCGCGCACCGGAATGCCGCGCTACACCGACTCCACCATCACCGATCCCGACGAGTTCGCCGACCAGCTCGCCGAGGCCGCCCGCACCGGGTACGCCATGGATGAGGGCGAGCAGGAGCTGGGTGTGCGGTGCGTGGCCGTGGCGGTGCCCAAAGCGCCCGCGCGCCTGGCGATTTCGGTGTCCGGGCCGGTGGGTCGGATGACCGAGGACCTGGTCCAGCGCGCCGCGCCGCTGCTCACCGAGGTGGCCGAGGCGCTGTCCGACGACCTGCGCTGATCAGGCGTCGATCTCGAGATCGGACGTGGGCACGGCCTGGCAGGTCAGCACCGCGTCGTCGTCGAGGTGCTCGGTGTCCACGAAGTGCGCGACCTTGCCCTGGCCGACGGTGCACAGGCAGCTCTCGCACTGGCCGACGCGGCAGCCGCTCTGCATGGTCACTCCGGACTTCTCGGCGAACTCGAGCAGGGTGCCGTCGCGTTGAGTCCAGGTCAGTTCACGATCAGACCGGGTGAAACGCACTGTGTAGCTGGCGTTCTCGGGAATCTCGAGGGTTCGTTCGGGCGTCGCGAAACGCTCGGCGAAGATCTCCCAGCGCGGGACGCCGCGCTCGCGCAGCTCGGCGGTGACGGTGGTGAGCATGGCCGCGCGGCCGCAGAGGTAGAAGCGGGCGCGGCGTGTGATCAAGGCGGGATCGAGGGCGGCGACCTTGACGTAGCCCGTCAGATCGAAGTCGACGCCGGGACGGTCCGCGGGCAGCGGCCGCGAATAGTGGGTGATCAGCTGCAGGCGCGGACCGAGGACGGCTGCCAATTCCGCCAGTCTCGCCCGGAACGGATGGTCGGCGGAATTCGGTACGCCGTAATGCAATACGACCTCGGGGACGGTGCCGCCGGTGGCGGCGAGGGTCTCCAGGTAGGACAGGAACGGTGTGATACCGATGCCACTCGCCATCATGACGACCGGGTAGTCGCAGTCGGTGGGAATGATGAAAGAGCCGTCGGGACAGCCGACCTCGACGCGGTCGCCGGCGTGGAGCCGGTCGTGGACGTAACCGGAGAAGACACCGTCGGTGACGCGGCGGATGGCGAGACCGTAGCTGTCGCGATCCGGTGCGCTGGCCGGGCCGGTCAGCGAATAGCTACGGGAGACAATCGAATCCGGCTCGGCGTCGATCGACTCCGTGGCACGGACGGTCAGATGCTGGCCCGAACGGAAGTCGGGTAGGGGTGCGCCGTCGTCGGGCATCAGACGCAGGATTCGGACGCCTGGGCTGGCCTCATCCACCTCGCTGACCGTGAAGGTTCGCGAGCCCGCCCAAGGGTTTTCGACGGGGACCGGCCTGACCTCGCAGGTGAACGACCGCAGCGGAACGGAACCCGACAGCGGGTCGATGTTCTCGTCGTCGATGAGCAGGTTGTAGTTGCTGCCGACCTTGTCGAGCGGGTCCGCGCCGGGCAGTCCCAGATCCGTATTCGATTGCCACCAACCGTATTCGGAGACCACCACGCCCGGATGCAGGGTCGGGTCGATGCGGGCGCGCAGCCGCGCACTGCCGAGCCGGGTCGAGAGGACCACCCATTGCCCGTCGGTGATGCCGCGCTCCGCGGCCGCCTCGGGGCTGAGGTCCAGGCGCGGGTCCGGGGAGCGGCGGCGCAGGGAGTTGATCTGCCGGTGCTGGCTGTGGCAGAAGTAGCCGTTCTTCGCGCAGGTGAGCACGAGTGGGAAGGCGGGCTCCGGGGCGAGGGGTGCGGCGTATTCGGGTACGGGCGAATAGCCACGGGCGGCAAGGCGTTCGCTGTACAGCTCGATGCGGCGGGTGGGGGTGTTGAATCCGGTGGCCTCGTACTTGCGGTAGTCGCGCGGCAACGGAATCCGGGTGCCGCCGGGCCGGGCGCGCAGCTCGGCGGCGGTCATGCCCAGGGGTGCGAGCTGATTGTCCCAGGCCGCTTCCAGATCGCCGCCGAAGAACTGTTCGCCTAGGCCCATGCGGGTCGCCAGGTCGAAGACCACCTCGGTGTCCGAACGGGATTCGCCGACCGGCTCGACAATGCGCGAGCGCAGTTGCACGTGTTCCTGTGCGCGGTGGCTGGATTCGAATCCGATGCGCAGGGCCTCGTGTTCCCACGAGCTGTTCACCGGGAGCAGGTAGTCGGCGTAGCGGGCGGTGGGGTTCTCGAACAGATCGAGGTGTACCTGGAAGTCGAGGGCCTCGAGGGCCTGGCCGGTGCGGGCCGAATCGGGCTGGGACAGCAGCATATTGGCGCCGAAGCCGACCAGGGCGCGAACCCGGTAGGGCTCGGCTTCCAGCACGGCCCGGCACAGGTCGCGGGCGGTCACCCAGCCTTGGGCGGGCGGGCCCAGCGGGCGTTCGGGCAGGCCGAGCGTCTTCGCACGCTGTTCCGGCACAAGCTGGTTCACCCGATCCGATACCGCATTGACCGGCGGCTTCGGCAGCACCACATTGCCACCGGGCGCGTCGAACGATCCGGTGAGCGCGAACAGCGTGGCGATGGCCCGGTCGGTCTGAGTCGCGTTGGCGTGCTGCCCGATTCCGGTCCAGCCGTAGTAGGACACCGATCCGGCCTGCGCGATCTCGTCGGCGAGCGCGGCGATGCGGTCTTCCTCGATCCAGGTTTCGCAGGCCACCCGGTCCAGCGGCCAGGCCCGGCAGGCGCGGGCGTAGTGGTCGAATGCCGGTGCGCAGGTGACGATTCCGGTGGGGGTGGCGATGCGGTGGGTACCGGCCAGGCCGAAGCGTTCCGGCACATCGGCGGGCGATCCGGTGTCGTACGGCGTGGGGCGGCCCTCATCGGCGTCCCAGGCGACGAAGCCGGTGGTGTCCGGCCAGATGTCCTCGGCGCGCAGGAACCCGCCGGTGTCCTCCCGGACCAGCAGCGGCGCATTGGTCCAGGCGCGCACGAAACGCTCGTCGTACCCGTGTGTGTCGAGGAGCCGACCGGCCAGTCCGAGAGCCAGCGCCGCATCGGTGCCCGGCCGCACTCGCAGCCAGTGCTCCGCGCCCAGCGCGGTGGTGGACCGGCGCGGATCGATCACCGCGAGCCGGGCCCCGCGCGCCCGGGCCTCGGCCAGTTCGGTCGATTGCGCGAGCCAGGTCTTGGCCGGATTGAAGCCCCACATGACCGCCAGATCGGTGGCCTCGTAGTCGGGCACGGGCAGGCCGACGCCGTAGGTGAAGGCGTGCGCGACGTCCTTGTGCCAGTTGCAGATCTCGGTGCTGTAGATGGTGTTCGGGCTGCCGACGGCGTGGACGAAGCGCTCGATCCATTCCGTGCTGTCCGACAGCGACGTGCCCGAGGGTGTCGAAAGGGCGAAGGCCACCGCCTCGGGACCGGATTCGCGGGCGATGCTCGTCAGACGCCCGGCGATATCGCTCAGCGCGACATCCCAGCTGACGGGTTCCCAGCCGGGATCCGGATCGGTCTTGGGGCGGGTCCGGCGCAATGGCGTGGTGAGCCGCCGGGTGCTGTGCACGATCTCGGGCGCGGAACGGCCCTTGGGACACAGGGCCTTACCCGTCGGATGATCACCGTCGGGCCGGACATCGGTCAGGCGACCGTTCTCGACGGTGTAGATGGCCCCGCACCGCGACTTGCAGAGCGTGCAGTAACCAGCGATTTCCACAAATCCAGTCTAGGAGCGCCCGATACCCCGGTGAACAGGACAAACGCCCCCAATTCCAGCCCCTGACCGGGATTGCCACCCGTTCGGCGAAAGTACCCCGGTCGCGGACGTATCCGGCGGGCCGTCCGCTTCGAATCCAGATGCGATAGGCATCGATGTTTCGGAATGAGGTTCCCTATGGGCACATATCGGCCCACCCGCCCGGTTCGTCCCCTGCGCCGCGCGGCCAC
>NZ_BAAFGR010000138.1:0-22247 GCF_041154655.1 Nocardia sp. JMUB6875 | reverse complement strand
GGCCCCCTCCCCGGGGTGCGGCTCAAATTCACCGTTCCCCCGATGGGCCGCACCCCACCCAAAACCGCCGAGAATACACTGGCGTAGCAAAACGTCCGAGTTTTTCTACGCCATTGCATTCTGGAGGGCATGAACGATTACGCCCCAGCGGAATCCGAGGACTTGCGCGACCCCGCCCTCCTGGACGAGCGCCGCCGCCTCCTGCGCGAACGCATCCAAGCGCTCCGCACCGAGCTGTCCGCCCTGACCGCCGCCTACCGCGACCTCCCCGACTCCCGCCTCCTCCTGGACACCCCGGGAACCGGCGCCCTCCTCACCCCGGCGTACTGCATAGCCGGAGCCGCAGAGGTTTTCGACGAAGCCCTACTAGAACTCGACGCCGCCGACGATGCCCTGGGCCGCGCAGGCGACTACACCACCCGCCTGCGGCGCCCGGTCCTGGACGTCTGAATTCGTCGCAGCCGCGCTATTTGCCGGCGTCGAGGACCCAGGTCTTGTTGTTCACGTCGATCTTCTTGCCGTCGATGAACACCGACGGGGTGCCCCATTTCTTGCCGACCAGCTCCTCGAGGGCCTTGATCGATGCTTCGGCATGTGCGCGGCCGGTGTCGGTGCGCTCGCCCGCGGTAATGCATTTGGCGACGTCGTCGCTCGCACCCGCCTGCTTGGCGATGGCGGCCAATTCCTTGTTGTCGTGGTCCGTGCCGCCCTCGGACGGCTGTTCGGTCGTGAAGAGCAGAGCGTGGAACTTGGAGTAGACCGGGCCGTCGCCCGCTTGGGCCACGCATTCGTTGGCGGCGATGGCGCGGGTCGAGTAGTCCTTGCTCTTGGAGCGGGAATCCAGGAAGTTCACGAGGCGGTAGCGGACGGCGATCTTGCCCAGGTCGATCTGCTGGGCGATCTCCTGCCCGTAGATCTTCTCCAGCTGGCCACAGGCGGGGCAGAGCGGATCCTCATAGATATCAATGGTTTTCGCGTTCGGCTTGCCCAGCACGATCGCGCCATCGGAGTCCAACGCCACACTCACCCCGGGATCGCGCACGGGCCCGTACCCGTCATTGCGCACCTCGTCCCCGCCCCCGCGATTCCACAGATACAGCGCCGCCACGATCGCAACGACCACCACCACGGCCAGCCCGGCCAGCGCGTAGGTGGTCTTGCTCGAAACCGGCTGCGGCGTGTGCTTCGAAGTCGGATTGCTCACCCGCACCACTCTGCCCGACGCTCCCGCCCCGGCGACACCCACCCCGGGCCGAACTAGACGGCGACGGCGGGTTCCTTGCGGCGCAGGGTTTCCGGGGCGAAGAACCAGGCGGTCGAGGCTGAGGCCAGGAGGAGGGCGGTGACGCCCAGGGCGAAGCCGTAGGAGAGGCGGTCGGCCAGCAGGCCGATGACGTAGGGGCCGAGGAAGGTTCCGAGGTCGGCGGACATCTGGTAGCCCGCGAGGACCGGGCCGCCGCGACGGCCGGGGCCGACGATGTCGGCGACTGCCGCCTGGAGGGCCGGGGCGAACATTCCGGAGCCGATGCCCGCGATACAGGATGCGACCAGCAGCCACGGCAGGGTTGGAGACAGGCCGATGCCTGCCGTGCCGAGGGCGCAGACCAAGGTTCCGGCGATCAGGAACGGCTTGCGGCCCAGGGTGTCCGACCAGCGGCCGGAGAGGAACAGGACCGAGGCGTTGCCGAGGGCGAAGGCGGTGAGGGCTACGCCGGCCAGGGCGGCGTCCTGCTTCAGGACTTCGACCACGATCAGCGGGACCAGGGCCATGCGAACGCCGAAAACGGCTGCGCCATTGCCGAAGTTGGCCCACAGGGCTGCTCGGTAGGCGGGGCGGGCCAGGCCCTCGCGGAAGGTCATGGTGGGGGTGCCGTTGGTCTGTTCGGGCAGGGCGAGGGGGGAATTCCGCAGGGCCGCATAGACGATCAGGCTGGCGATCAGCAGGGCCACGCAGTAGATGAGGAACGGGGCGCGCAGGCCGAGGAAGGACAGGGCGCCGCCGACCAAAGGCCCGCTGATGGATCCGATCAGGAAGCTGGTGGAGTACACGCCGGAGACGCGGCCGCGTTCCGCGGGCGGGGACATGCGAATCACCAGGCCCAGCGAGGACACCGTGAACATGGTTGAGCCGATTCCACCCAGGGACCGCAATACCAGCAGCTGCCAATAGCTTTGCGCCAGCGCGCACGCACCGGTCGACACCGCCACGATCAACAGCCCGGTCAGATAGACCGGCCGCTCCCCCAGCTTCTGCAACAGCCGCCCGGCCATCGGCGCGAACAGCAACCGCATCAACGCGAACGCGCTCACGATGAACGAGGCCGCCGCCACCCCCACATCGAAGCTGCGCGCGAACTGCGGCAGCGCCGGAGCCACCAGCCCGAATCCGATGGCGATCGTGAACGCCGATCCGACCAGCACCCAGATCTCCACGGGCAGGCGGGTCCGCTCCTCAGACTTACTCACCGCACCACTTCACTCACACCCACGCAACAACCGATCACTCCGATGCGAACCACCCACCGGGCGAGATCCATCCCGGCCGGTTCATTCACCGCCGAGCGCCCGCCCGACCATCTCCTCCGCCGCCGCCTGCACCTGCGCCAGATGCTCGGGCCCCTGGAAGGATTCCGCGTAGATCTTGTACTTGTCCTCGGTCCCCGACGGCCGCGCCGCGAACCAGGCGTTCTCGGTGGTCACCTTGACCCCGCCCAGCGCCGCGCCGTTCCCCCGGGCGCGCGTCTGGATCCCGGTGATCGGTTCCCCGGCGATCTCGGTGGCGGTGATCAGGTCCGGAGTCAGCGCCGCCAGCCGCGCCTTCTGCTCCGCGGTCGCATTGGCGTCGATGCGGGCGTAGGCGGGTGAGCCGTAGCGCTTTTCGAGTTCGGCGTAGCGGGTCGAGGGGCTCTGCCCGGTGACCGCGGTGATCTCCGCGGCGAGCAGCGCCAGCAGGATCCCGTCCTTGTCGGTGGTCCACACGGTGCCGTCCATCCGCAGGAACGAGGCCCCCGCGGATTCCTCGCCGCCGAAAGCCAGGCTGCCGCTGAACAATCCGGGCACGAACCATTTGAACCCGACCGGCACCTCGTACACATCGCGCCCCAGCACCCCGACCACCCGGTCGATCATGGCGGAGGTCACCACCGTCTTGCCGATCTTGGTCAGCGCGTCCCACCCCATCCGGTTGGCGATCAGGTACTCGATCGCCACCGCCAGGTAGTGGTTCGGATTCATCAGTCCCGCATCGGGAGTCACGATCCCGTGCCGGTCCGCATCCGCGTCGTTGCCGGTGGAAATGTCGTAATCGTCGCGAATCGCCACCAGCGAGGCCATGGCGTACCGCGAGGACGGATCCATCCGGATGCGCCCGTCCGAGTCCAGCGTCATGAACCGCCACGTCGGATCGACGAACGGATTCACCACCTCGAGTTCGAGGTCGTAGCGCTGCCCGATCTCCTCCCAGTAGTCCACGGAAGCCCCGCCCATGGGGTCCGCGCCCAGCCGAATCCCGGCGCCTCGAATGGCGTCCAGGTTCAGCACATTGGGTAGGTCGGAGATGTAGCGATCCAGATAGTCGTAGCGCTCCACACTGCCGGCCAGCGCGTGCGCGAGCGAGGTCCGCCGCACATCGGCCAGGCCGGTTTGCAATAGTTCGTTCGCCCGGGCCGCGATGGCGTCGGTGGCGATGGTGTCGGCCGGACCCCCGTGCGGCGGATTGTATTTGAACCCGCCGTCGCGCGGCGGATTGTGCGAGGGCGTGACCACGATCCCGTCGGCCTGATGCCGCGTCCCGCCCCGATTGTGCCGCAGCACAGCATGACTCAGCGCCGGTGTCGGCGTATACCGGTCGCGCGAGTCGATGACCGCGGTGACGCCGTTGGCGGCCAGCACCTCCAGCGCGGTGGTCCAGGCGGGCTCGGACAGCGCGTGCGTGTCCCGCGCCAGATACACCGGCCCGGTAATCCCCCGGGAGGCACGGTATTCCACGATCGCCTGGGTGATGGCCAGGATGTGCGCCTCGTTGAACGCGCAGTCCAGACTCGATCCGCGGTGCCCGGAGGTACCGAAGGACACCAGCTGCGCGGGATCGGCCGGATCCGGAATCCGGCTGTAGTAGGCGGTCACCAAGTGCGCGATGTCCTCGAGGTCCGTGGCCCGCGCCGGTCGTCCGGCTCGATCGTGGGCCATGCTCGCACCTCCCTTACGTATCGCCTGTGCCCGGCTGGTCATGAGAATCACGGCCACACCCACTGCCCGAGAAAGGCACCGAGGTAGGCCGCCACCAGGCTCGCGCCGACGCCGATCACGACGTTCGCCACCGCATAGCTGTAAGCGCCCTCCTCGGCCAATCGAACCGTTTCGTATCCGAACGTACTGAACGTGGTCAGCGCGCCGCAGAACCCCGTTCCCAGCACGCTGAGGAGCCAATGGTTTGCTCCCGCACCGATCAACGCGCCCAGCACGGCCGAACCGCCCACGTTCACCGTCAGTGTGCCCAGTGGGAGAACACTATCGAATCGATGGGCCACCGCGCGATCCACCAGATATCTGGTCGGCGCCCCGACGGCCGCGCCGAGGATCACCAGTAGCGCCGTCACCGCCGCACCCCGTCGAAAACCTCGACGGGCGAGAGTGCCACGGTCACCGAATCCAGCAGGTCCGCATTGCTTTCCACGAAGGCGCGCAGCCGTTCGGTGTCATCGATGATCATCACCAGCACCGGCAGCCGCTCGGCCAGATCCAGCAGCCGGGTGGTGTGGATCTGCGAGGAAACCCCGTATCCCTCGACGCCGCGCCACACGCTCGCCCCGGCCAGTCCGGCATCCCGGGCACGCCGCACGATCTCGTGATAGCGGGGCCGATGCCGATACAGGTCGTCCTCGCCCAGCAGCACCGTCAGCCGCGATGCCGGAACCCAGTGCCGAGCCGTCTCACTCATCGCCTGCCCCCAATCGTCGTGCCGTACCCGATACCCACCGCGTCGCGCCCACGCCGAGCACGACCGCCATCAGCCCTGTCACCACCGTCCCCCCGAGGTAGCCGAGTCCGCAGCCGATTCGGCCCGATTCGAGCAGTGTACGAACTTCCACGGCATAGGTGGACATGGTGGTGAATCCGCCGAGGATGCCGACCCCGAGGAAGGGCCGCAACAGCCGGTGCGCCACCCAGATCTCGGTGATGCAGACCATCAGGACCCCGATGAGGAAGCAGCCGATCACGTTGACCGCCAAGGTCTGCCACGGAATCGCGCCGGAGTGCGGCACCCACACGCTGACCCCGTAGCGCGTCACCGCGCCGATCGCGCCGCCGAGGGCGATGACACCGAGCACATCCGCACCGACGCGGGCCTTCGCTGTCACCACCCCTCCTCTTTGTTAGCTAAATAGTTGCCAATCGGCGTGTTGCTGAGCCCGAACAACAGCCCGGAACTGCGAGGATAGTGCCGCTTGCCCGGTGTTGTCCCATCGGCCTCGAGGAGCCAAGTTGGCGGTGCGGCAGTCGATCAGAAAATTGCTGGTCCGAGGCGTCGGCATCGCCACGGCGCTGGTGGCGGTAGTGGCCGCCGCGCCCGCGGCGCACGCCGGAGCGATCTACCCCTTCCCGGACGCGGACGGGTTCTACTACGCCGCAGGGAATCTCGACGGCGCGCAGAACGGCGACGTCCTCAATGCCCGGCTGGTCCCCGCGCATCCGTGGGCCGGGGCGACGGTATGGCAGATCCTGTTCCGCTCCACGAATTCCGCGGGCGCGCCCATCGCGGCCATGACCACCCTCATCTCCCCCGGGCCCGGTCCGCGACCGCTGCTGTCGTATCAGCCGTTCGTGAATTCGCTGGGCATGCAATGCGCTCCGTCGCACAGCCTGTTCGACGGCAGTCTCAAGGAAGCCTCCGCCTTCCCGCTGCTACTGGCCAGGGGCTGGGCGATCGCGGTCCCCGATCACCTCGGCCCCGACAGTGCCTACGGCGCGGCCCGCATGGGCGGGCAGATCACCCTCGACGGCATTCGCGCGGTGAAGCGTTTCGCCCCGGCGGGACTCGGTGATTCCCCGGTCGGCCTGGCCGGCTACTCCGGCGGCGCGATGGCCACCGGTTTCGCCGCCGCCATCGCCCCGGACTACGCGCCCGAACTGCCCATCGTCGGTGTGGCGCAGGGCGGCGTCCCGGTGAATCCCGGCAAAATGGCCATCGAGGCGGGTGATTCGCCCCAGGCCCTGTTCGGACTCGGCTTCGCCGTCGCCGTCGGCATGGAACGCGAATACCCCGGCGTGATGCGCCTGGACGACTCGCTCACCCCCTTCGGCTTCTGGATGCGCGAGCGCCTCGCCAATTCCTGTGTGGACGACATCATCTCGGTCGGCGCGAACCACCACATCAGCGAGGTCTTCCACGCCGGAGCCGAGAACGACCCGAGGTTGATCAGCACCTTCCACGAGAACGCGCTCGAGATCATCCCCGAGCTCATCCACCAGCCGCTCTACGAATGGCACGGCGGCAACGACCAGGTGCCGCTGAACCTGGCGCAGTACACCGCGGGCCGCTACTGCGCCGCGGGGACTCCGGTCCAATTCGACGTCATCCCCGGCGCGGATCACGGCACCGCGATCTTCCCGGGCGCGATGAACGCCATGAATTATCTGTCCGACCGTTTCGCGGGCTTGGCCCCGCCCTCGAACTGCCGCTGAATCGCGGTAAGCCGGAAAAGAAGAGGCCCCTGCTCGTAACCACGAGCAGGGGCCTCTTTCACTTCGGACGTCGTTGTCCGACTTCGAATCTCAGTGCGCCAGAACGGGTTCGCCCTCGGCCGGCACCGGTACCTTGTTCGGCATGATGAACCCGGTGACCACCGCGCCGACCACGAAGATCGCGGCGGCCCACCAGAACGTGGTGGTGTAGCTCTGCACCGCGGCGTGCGCCAGCACCGACGGCGACGGCGGAACGTGGTCGGACACATAGTTGTTGAACGAGGTCGCGGCCAGCGTGCTCAGCAGCGCGGTGCCGATCGAGCCGCCCACCTGCTGGCTGGTGTTCACCATGGCCGAGGCGACGCCCGCGTCCTGGTGATCGATGCCCGAGGTCGCGCCGGAGAACGCGGTGGACATCGCCATACCGAGTCCCAGGCCCATCAGGATCAGGCTGGGCAGGATGTGGCTGGCGTAGCCGGTGTCGACGCCGATGCGGGTCAGCAGCGCCATTCCCAGTGTGGCGAGCAGGAATCCGCTCACCACGGTCACCTTCGGACCCACCCGCGGGATCAGCAACGCCGGCACCGTGGTGGAGGACGCGATCATGCCCGCGACCATCGGCAGGAAGGCCACGCCGGTGATGATCGGCGAGTAGCCCAGCTGCTGCTGCATGTAGTAGGTGAGGAACAGGAACATGGCGAACATGCCGATGCCGATGGTGAACACGGTGACGTAGGACGCGCCGCGGGTCTTGTCCAGCACCACGCGCAGCGGCAGCAGCGGATGCGCGACCCGCTGTTCCAGCCAGGCGAACACACCCAGCAGGACCACGCCGCCGATCAGGAAGAACAGCGTCACATTATTGGTCCAGCCGTCGGATTCGGCGTGCGAGAAGCCGTACACGATGCCGAACAGCGCGGCGGTGACGGTCAGCGTGCCGGGCAGATCCAGCTTGGGACGCTCGGTGGCTGTGTGCTTGGCCAGCAACAGGATCGCGCCGACCAGCGCGACGGCCGCGAAGACCAGGTTCACGTACATGACCCAGCGCCACGAGGCCCACTCGGTGAGCGCGCCGCCCAGCAGCAGGCCGAGCGCGCCGCCCGCGCCCGCGATGGCGCCGAAGATGCCGAAAGCCTTTGCGCGCTCGGCGGGTTCGGTGAAGGTCACGGTCAGCAGCGAGAGCGCGGCGGGCGCGAGCAGCGCCGCGAACACACCCTGCGCCACGCGGGAGCCGACCAGGACCTCGAAGTTCCCGGCCGCGCCGCCGACGGCCGAGGCGACCGCGAAGCCGACGAGTCCGGTGATGAAGGTGGTGCGCCGCCCGAACAGGTCGGAGAGCCGCCCGCCCAGCAGCAGCAGGCTGCCGAAGGCCAGCGCGTAGCCGGTGATCACCCACTGGCGGTCACCGTTGGAGAAGCCGAGATCGGCCTGCGCGTGCGGCAGGGCGATGTTCACGACGGTGGCGTCGAGCACCACCATCAGCTGGGCCACGCCGAGCACGGCGAGCACCCACCAGCGCATGGCGTGCGAGCCACGCCGTCCGGTGTCGGCCGGCGCTGCCACGTCTTTCTCGAGAGCTGTTGTCATGGTGGTTTTCCTCGTCCCCTAGGATTAACGGAGAAGCCATCTCCGTTTACTGATCCAAGCTAGCATGCAAAACGGAGATACAGTCTCCGGATAATCCCGATTCCTGTTAGGATTAGCCTGTGAATCACGTCACCACCGCGCCACCACCTCGGCGTCTGCGCGCGGACGCCGCCCGCAATCAACAGCGCATCATCGCCGCGGCCCGCGAACTCTTCGCCGATCGCGGCCTGGAGGTCACGCTCGACGATGTGGCCGAGCGCGCCGGTGTCGGCGTCGGCACGGTCTACCGCCGCTTCGCCAACAAGCAGGAGCTCATCTCCGAGGTCTTCGACCACATGGTCACCGAGCTGGCCGGGGCCGTGGACACCGCGCTGCACCATCCGGACCCGTGGCAGGGCCTGGTCGAGCTGTTCGAGTACTCCTGCCGCCACATCGCGATCAATCGCGGTTTCGGCGAGGTCATCCTCGAACTGCACGACAGCATGGACCGATTCGTGTGCATGAAGGACCGCATCCGGCCCGGCATGCAGGCGGTCATCCAGCGCGCCAAGGACGCGGGCGTGCTGCAGCCCGATATCGAGCCGGCCGATTTCTTCGCCATGGTGAACATGGTCGACGGCATCGCGGGCTTCGCCCGGCCGGTGAATCCCGACGTCTGGGAGCGCTACATGGCGCTGATTCTCAATGGCGTCCGCGGCGACGGCGTGCCGCGCATGCCGCTCACGCAACCGCCGCTGACCGAGGACGAGGTGGAACGGGCGAAAGCCGCGGCGTGCCCACCGCGCAAACGGTAGCGCGCATCACACTCCCGGTTTAGAGTTGGTCGCATGACCAACTCTTGGGTGAACTGGGCCGGGGATCAGAGCTGTACCCCGGCGTCTTTTGCCGATCCGGGCTCGCCCGAGGACGTCGCGGCAGTACTCGCACAGGCCGAAGCGAACGGCCACACCGTCCGAGTCGCGGGATCCGGCCATTCGTTCACCGAGACCGTGCTCACCGACGGCACTCTCATGCGTCTGAACAAGCTGGACAAGATCCTGAACGTGGACCGCGAGAGCGGCCTGGTCCGCGTCGAGGCCGGCCGCACGCTCAACGCCACCAGCACCGCCCTGCACCCCATGGGCCTGGCCTTCCCCAATCTCGGCGACATCGACGTGCAGTCGATCGCGGGCGCGACCGCCACCGGCACCCACGGCACCGGTGCCAAGCTCCAGAACCTCTCCGCCGCACTGCATTCGGTGGAGCTGATGCTCGCCGACGGCAGCCGGGTCGAACTCAACGAGCAGACCGATCCCGACGGCTGGCGCGCGGCCCGGGTGAATGTGGGCGCGCTCGGCGTGGTCACCGCCGTCACCCTGCAGATGGTCCCGTCGTTCGTGCTCGAGGGCGTCGAGCGCCCGATCCCGGTCGAGGACGTGCTGGCCGATCTCGACTCCTACGTCGACGGCAACGAGCACTTCGAGTTCTTCATGTTCGCCCACAGCCCGCTGGCGATGACCAAGCGCAACAACCGGGTCGACCTACCCGAGCAACCGCGCGGAAAGGCCATGGACTGGATTTCGGACGTTCTCGTGTCCAACCACGCCTTCGACGCGCTGTGCCGCCTGACCCGCGCCCGGCCCAGCCTGATCCCGCCGGTGCAGCGCGCCGTGGCCTACGCGGGCAGCAACCGCCGCCAGGTCGAGCGCTCCTACCAGGTCTTCGCCAGCCCGCGACTGTTCCGCTTCACCGAGATGGAATACGCACTGCCGCGCGAACATTCGGTCGATGCCATCCGCGAGATCAGGGAGGTGGCCAAGCATTTCGACACCGTCATGCCGATCGAGGTGCGCTGGGTCGCCCCCGACGACGCCTTCCTGTCCCCCGCCGGCGGCCGCGAGACCTGCTACATCGCGGTGCACCAGTACAAGGGCATGAACTACGAGCCGTACTTCCGCGCCTGCGAGCGCGTCTTCGACCGCTACAACGGCCGCCCGCACTGGGGTAAGCGGCACTTCCAGACCGCCGAGACGCTGCGCGGGCGCTACCCGGACTGGGACAAGTTCGCCGCGGTCCGCCACCGGTTCGACCCCAAGGGCCGGTTCACCAACGCCTACATCGAGCGGGTGCTGGGTCCGGTCGACTGACGGTGTTGGACAAACGGACTAGTATCGGTTGCTGAGAGATCGCTGTAACTACCCGAGCGTGACCAACGTAGGGAGGTTTCGATGTCTTCTTTCGGCGACAAGATGGACGAGGCGGGCGACCAGGCCAAGGCCGCGGCCGAGGATATGGGCAATCAGGCGCGCGAAGCCGCCGACAAGGCCCGTGACGGCATGGACGACATGCGGGAACGCCTCGAGCACGCGGGCGAGGACGTCAAGGAGAAGGTCGGCGGTCTCATCGGCAAGGTCAAGGAGAAACTGGGCGGCGGATCGAAATAGGGGATCAGCACCATGCCGACGAATGACGACTTCGACGCCAACGCCGAACGTCTGGCCGACGACCTGCGCACCACCGCGGACGACCTGACCACCGATCTCGGCGTCACCGGCGCCGACCTGCGGGACCGGGCCGAGGCCGCGGCCGGGCAACTGGCCGAACGCGCCAGCGGGGCCGCCGCCGAACTCGCCGACCGCGCCCAGAACGCGGCCGCCGACCTCGCCGATATGGCGAAGGCATTCGCCGACAAGATCACTCCCGAGGATCTGCAGGGCACCTTGGAACAGGTGCGGGCCAATCTCGAGCATGCCGCACAGGATGTGCTGGGTGCGGTCAACGAGATCGTCACGGCCCTGACGAACAGGACGGGCAAATAGCCGCAACATCCGATTCCGGGCCGAAAGGCCCGGAATCGGTTCCCGCCCATCATCGAATGGCGGTGCAGCCCCGCGTCTTCTGGCCCGCCGCCGTCATCGTCACGGCATTCACCGTGTACGCCATCGTCTTCCGCGATACCGCCGCCCGGCAGGCGAAAGCGCTGCAGGACAATGTGATCGGCGGCTTCGGCTGGTACTACATCGTCATCGTGAGCCTGTTCGTGGTGTTCGCGATCTGGCTCGGGCTGGGGCGATTCGGCGGCATCACGCTCGGCGATGACGGGGAGCGGGCCGAATACTCGCTCGGCGCATGGCTTTCCATGCTGTTCGCGGCGGGCATGGGGATCGGGCTGGTGTTCTGGGGCGTGGCCGAGCCGCTGTTCCACTACGAGGATCCGCGGCCGGGCGTCGGCTCGACCGCTGCCCAGCGCGCGGATTCGGCCATGGTGCAGACGTTTCTGCACTGGGGCATTCATCCGTGGGCCATCTACGTGGTGGTCGGGCTGGCCATCGCGTACTCGATCCACCGCAAGGGCAGGCCGGTATCCATCCGCTGGTCACTGGAATCGCTTGTCGGCGACCGGATTCGGGGCTGGCGCGGCGATGTCATCGATGTGGTGGCGGTGATCGGCACGGTTTTCGGCGTGGCCACCTCGCTCGGGCTGGGCGTGCTGCAGATCTCGGCGGGGCTGAATTACCAAGGCTGGCTGCACGAACCGGGCAAGGGCCCGCAGGTGGTGCTGGTCGTGGCGGTCACCGCGCTGGCCACCGTCTCGGTGGCGACCGGCGTGGACAAGGGCATCAAGCTGCTCTCCCAGGCGAATATGGGCGTGGCCGGGATGCTGCTGCTCTACGTGCTGATCGCCGGGCCGACGCTGTTCATCGTCGACGACCTGGTCCAGAACATCGGCCAGTACCTGCAGACGCTGCCGAAGATCAGCCTCTACACCGGCGCGACCGAGGGCCCCGACGGCACGGCGTGGACCCGGCAGTGGACGGTCTTCTACTGGGGCTGGTGGATCAGCTGGGCGCCCTTCGTCGGCGTCTTCATCGCGCGCATCTCGCGCGGCCGCACCGTGCGCGAGTTCGTGGCGGGCGTGCTGCTGGTGCCGACGCTGCTGACCTTCGTCTGGTTCGAGGTGTTCGGCGGCGCGGGCCTGCATCGCGAAATGTTCGGCGGCGGTGGGCTGGTCGGGCCCGACGGTCCCGACCGCGACAGCTCGCTGTTCGCGCTGCTCAATACTTTGCCCGGCGGCTCGATCACCGCGGGCCTGGCGGTGCTGGTGATCGTCTTGTTCTTCGTCACATCCGCGGACTCGGGCGCGCTGGTGGTGAACATGCTGTCCTCGGGCGGCAATCCGGAGCCGCCGACCTGGAGCCGCGCCTTCTGGACCTGCGCCCAAGGCGCGGTTGCGGTTGCTTTGCTGGTGGCCAGTGGATCCGGCACCGCGGCGCTCACCACACTGCAGACCGTGGCCATTCTCATAGCCTTGCCGTTCAGTGTCGTCATGCTCGCGATGTGCGTCGCGTTGGTGCGCACGTTCCGCTCCGAGGGCCCTTAGACTTCCATCCGGAAAGTTACGAAATCATCTCGGATTGGATTGAACGGCGTCATGCTCAAAGGCTTCAAAGCGTTCCTGATGAGGGGCAATGTCATCGATCTCGCGGTGGCCGTGGTCATGGGCACCGCCTTCACCGCCATCGTCACCTCGGTGACGAAGGGTGTGCTCGAACCGCTGCTCGCGACCCTGGGCGGCAACAAGGAATTCGGTCTGGGCTTCCAGTTGCTGGCCGGTAAGCCGTCCACCTTCGTGGCGCTCGGGCCGATCATCAGCGCGGGCATCAACTTCGTCTGCGTGGCCGCGGTCCTCTACTTCGTGCTCATCCTGCCGATGAACACGCTCAAGAACCGGCTGTCCAAGCCCACCGCGGTGAAGGCCGATCCGACCGAGCTCGAGCTGCTCACCGAGATTCGCGATCTGCTGGCGAAGCAGAACGCGGGCAAGTAGGCGGGAACCTCGCGGGTAGGCTTAGCCAGGTTGTTGCCAGCCGGACCAAATGTCTACCCGAGGAGGCGGAACCCGTGCCGAGCCGCTGGGCCATGCTCGCCGTGCTATGCGCGAGCCTGCTGTTGGTGGCGATGGACGCGACGATCCTGAACGTCGCGCTGCCGTCGCTCATCGATCACATGGAACCCAGTCCCATGGAACAGCTTTGGATCGTCGACCTGTACGGCCTGGTGCTGGGCGGCCTGCTCATCACCTGCGGCGCGATCGGCGACCGCTACGGGCGCAAGCGGTTGTTCCTGGCGGGCTTCGTGCTGTTCGGCCTGGCCTCGATCGTGGCGGCGACCGCGCACGATCCCGCGCAGCTCATCGTGGGCCGCGCGTTGCTGGGTGTCGGCGGGGCCATGGTCATGCCGTCCACCCTCTCGCTGATCCGCAATATCTTCACCGATGACAAGGAACGCACCCTGGCCATCGGCATCTGGGCCTCGGTGGCCGGTGCGGGCGCGGCCATCGGCCCGCTGGTCGGCGGCCATCTGGTCGAGGCGTTCGGGTGGTCGGCGGCGTTCTGGCTGAACGTGCCGGTGGTCATCGTCACCGTGAGCGCCGGGCTGTGGCTGCTGCCGGAATACCGTGCGCCGCAACACGGCAACCTGGACTGGCTCAGCGCGATCGTCTCCGTGCTCGGCATCGTGGCGCTGGCGTGGGGCATCAAGCATGTGGCCAAGGGCAGTCCGGCCCCGATCGACCTGGCCATCCTGGTCGCGGCGTTCGCGCTGCTGGGCCTGTTCGCCTATCGCCAGCTGAAGTCGCCGGACCCGCTGCTGGATGTCCGCCTGTTCCGCAACCGGGCCTTCACCGCGGCGGCGCTCGCCACCCTGCTGGCCATGCTCGCCATCGGCGCGGCCCTGTTCCTGATCTCGTTGTGGCTGCAGTACATCCACGGCTACTCGCCCTCGCAGGCCGGTGTCCGCACCCTGCCCGCGGCCGTCGCCACCCTGCTCGGCTCGCTGGCCACGCCCTGGCTCATGCAGCGGGTGGGCGTGCGCGCGCTCATGGCCTTCGGCCTGGGCGCGCTGGCGGTCGGCTTCTTCGTACTGGCCGCCGTGCCCACCACCACCTACCCGATCGTGGCGCTCATCCTGACCTGCCTCGGCATCGGCGACGGCATCGCCATCACCACGGCCGCCGCGGTCCTGGTGGCCGCGGTCCCACCCGAACGCGCCGGACAGGCGGGCGCGGTCGAGGAGACCAACTACGAACTCGGCATCGGCCTGGGCGTGGCGCTGCTGGGCAGCATTCACGGCCGCCTGTTCACCAGCCACATGACCGGATTGCCGCTGCACGGCGACGATCTGGCCGATGCGCAGGGATCGGTGGGCGGCGCGGCGTATGTCGCGAACAAGATCGGCGGATCGACCGGCGAGCAGGTGCTGACCATCGCCCAGCACGCCTTCGATTCGGCGCTGACCACCACCTCCTGGATCTCGACCGCCATGGTGGGCACGGTCGCGGTGCTAACGGTGGTCCTGGTGCCGGCGAAATTCAAGGCAACCGCGGCACACTAGAACCGAATCAACTTATGCCAGTGATACTTTCAGTTGTGCCAGCCCGGACCGGATCCGAGCCTTCACGGCGGGCAACCCGATGCCGAGCCGCGCCGCGACCTGCGCGTAGGTGAGCCCGCCGTAGAACGCGAGCACCACCGATTCCCGCTGATGCGGTGTGAGCGTGGCCAGTCCGCGGCGGATGGCCCGTTCGTCCTGCCGCCGCAGGATCTCCTCGGCCACCACATCGATGGCGGGGCGGTAATCGCAGACGCCCCAACGGTGTTCGTGTCCCGCCGCGCTGCATTCGCGGCGCACCCGATCCACGGCCTGATGGTGGGCGAGGGTGGTGAGCCAGGTCAGCGCGTTGCCGCGGGCGGGGTCGAATCCGCCCGCGCTGCGCCAGACCTGGAGATAAACTTCATGACACGTCTCCTCGGCGTATCCGGTGTCGCACACGATGTTCAGTACGCGCGTGTAGACGAGTCCGCGGGTGCGGCGGTAGAGCTCCTCGTAGGCCTCTCGGTCTCCGGTCGCGATCCGGCGGAGGAGTTGATCGAATTCGCTGCCGCGGCGGGCGCGGCGGGTCGGTGGTGAGCAGGGCTGATGGGCAGCGGAAATTTGCGATGCACGTGAGGAATTCACGATCGCCCCCAGATCGACGGGTACAGCGAGCACAGACTTGCCTGAACGAACCGTCGAGGGACTGGGACGGCCGCCAACCGCGCACGGAAACCGGCCGGGGACAGGGGCTTTCGGTTCCGCCAACAATCCAGGCTACAGGCCGCTACCGGTCGGAGCGCCCGAACTATTTAACCGTACTTTATTCCCGGCAAACCTGGGCTGCCGCCCGACGCGAGATCAGATGCTAAGGCCCAGTTCAACAATGCCATGCGCGACCGCGTGCACCGTGACCCGATTTCGCCGGGCGTGCGCGCGAATCAACTCGAACGCCGCATCCGGCGTCGTGTGGTGCGCGTGCGCGATCACACCCTTGGCCTGTTCCACCACGATCCGGGTCGTCAACGCGTGCTGCAGCTGTTCGGTGACCCGCTGATGACGCTGCACCAGATTCGCGGTGACGATGTGCCCGGTGGCCATGCCGGCCAGCAGCGTGGCCACCGACAGGTCCTTGCCGGTCCATTGTCGCTGGTCGCGCGAATACAGGCTCAGCACACCGGCTTCGGTGTCGTCGAGCCGCATGGGCACCGCGGCCACCGAGGAAATCCGGTGCCGCCCAGCCAGACTCGTGTACTCCGGCCACATGTCGCCGTAGCTGCCGATATCGGTGACGGTCACCGGGGCCCCGCAGGCGTAGGCGACCACACCCGGTCCGCGCGCGTAATCACGTTGGCAGACCTCGAGATCCAGCAGGTCCTCGGGTATTCCGCCGAATAGTTCCGACCGGTCGCCACGCAATTCCGGGGACAGCGCCACCGTCACACCGCCCGGTTCCAGCACATCGATCGCACTGCGCATCAATTCGTCCAGAATGTCGGGCAGTTCGTGTGCCGCCGGTAACAGCCGCGCGAACCTCGCCAATACCGCTACCAGCAACTCACTGTCGGACACCGCCATCACCCCGCATCGGCGGAACCTCCGGGTGTCCGCCACGTAAGTTTTCTGTGCCGCTCCTGCCGTCAGCCCATGGTATTTGCCGGGTGGGGTCGCGCGGGAGAGTTGCGCTCATTCCGCCTCGATCCGAATCTCGCGCTCCACCACCCGCCGTGCCACCTCCACGAGCGAAAGCCCGTGTGTGAAGGCGTATCCGCGCAGGCGGGCGTAGGCGTCGGCGATCTCGATGCCGAGCTGGGCGCTGGTCATGCCCGCCGCCTGGTGAATCCAGCGGCTGGACAACGGCTGTGCCCATTGCCGCGCCTCGTCCCCGGTGGCCAGCACCAGGCTGGCGGTGACGAGATCAGCGATGTGCAGCGCCGCCGACTGCAATCGCGGACCCGGCCGCCCGAGGGTTTCGCGATACAGATCCACCGCGCCGAGCCGAATCGAGCCCAGCCGCAACGGGACCGCGAACAGCGAGCCCGTCACCGGTCGCGCGGCGAGTGCTTCGGCGAATCCCGGCCAGTGCTCGCAGTCCACGCGCAGATCGGTGACGATCACCGGTAATCCGTCGGCCACCGCCGTGACCGCGGGACCCTCCCCCGCCGTCGCCTGCGCCAACTCCACCCGCTCGGCGAATTCGTCACTGGCGCACCAGGGTTGCATGCCCGCGTCGCGTTCCTCCAGCACGATGGCGGCCCGGCGCACCGGCAGCACCCGCACGCAGGCGGCGCACACCGCCCCGAGCCCGCCACCGGCGTCCCTTACGGCACGCAGGAACTGTCCCGTCAGTTGGTCGAACTGCGACGAAGCCATCACCATCGAACCGCCCCACAATCATCGCCCGGCGATGAGTTATTCGGTGCCCAGCGCCAGTATCACTGTCACAGCTCGACAACGAACAGGGCCGAAAGTCACTGTGCGTGGGCGGATTCCGCGCGGTGCGGCACACCGAGCCGGTACAGCCCCCGCAGGTCGTAGGTATGGGTGGCGACCGCGCCCAGCAGCAAACCGAAGGTCAACCCGAACAAGGTCATCCAGATGCCCGTGCTCAGCCCCGCCTCCAGATGTCCCTCGAAGAACAGGATCGCGCGCACCGACAGATAGATCTGATGCATCGGCTCGAAGCTGGACAGCGACGCGATCCACCGCGGAATCGCCTCGACCGGAATCGAACCCGAGGACGACGGCAGGCCCAGCACCACGAACACGATCATGTTGACCAGCAGGCCCATGGTCCCGAAGGCGGCCAGCACCGACAGCCCCGTCACCGCGACCGCGATCACGGCCAGGGTGCCGTAGAGGAACAGCGGCAGCGGCTCGTCGATCGGCATGCCGAACAGGGTCGCGATACCCATGAACATGCCCGAGAGCAGCGGCGCGGTTATCGCGGCGATGGCCCACTTCACCAGCAGCGTGTGCCAGCGGCTGATCTTCTGCGGCTCCGGCGCGCGGAACCACGGCCCGTATTCGGCCGGGAGATAACCGAGCACATTGTCGATCATCGAGTGGATGATCATGGCCCCGCTGAAGCCCGCGAACAGCAGCACGAGGGTGTAGAAGAACGCCGACAGCCCCTGCCCGGTCCCGGACGGCAGCGGCCGGTACGGGCTCACCACCACGTCGATCGGCTTGGCCAGCTGCAGCCGTGCGGCGCCGGTCAATTCGGTGCCCGGGACGCCGTCGTGCGGGGCCAGCTTGGCCTTCACCTGATCGGTGAGCTGCGCGCCGACGGTCGTATTCACCTGCGCCATGGCCCGATCGGTGATCCGCTGCATGATCGAGGACGCGTACGTGCCCGCGCGCGGATTGGTCTGCACGGTGATGACCGGCCGCTCCACATCCCCCGGCACCACCGAGGCCGCCGCGAGAATCGACACCCGCTTGGTGAAATCACCCGGAATGATGATCGCGCCGTAGACCTGGCCATTGCTCAGCTGCTGCCGGGCGTCGTTGATCCCGACCACCCGCAGATCGATCTTGTCGGCGGGGATCTTGTCGCTCAGCGCGTCGGCGATCTGATCGCCGATGTTCACCGTCTTGCCGTCCATCACGTCGCCGACGTCCTGATTGACCAGGGCGACCGGGAAGTCGTGCAGGTTCTTCTCCGGATCGGAGGTGTAGCCGAGGTACATGGTGGCGATCAGCGCCGCGAGCAGGGTGAGCACCAGGCCGGGTGCGAGCCAGCCGCGCAGCGACACTCTGCGGGTCACGGAAACACTGTCATTCGCCATGGCACGAATGTAGGCACCGACAACAAAGTAGTCAACGCCAACATCGCCGAGTGTGTCCGATATCCTGCTCTCACCATGAGCATCACCAAGCGCAAAGCCCGCGAGGTGGTGGAGCGCGCGCGTTCCTACCACCACGGAGACCTGCGCGCCGAACTCCTGCGCCGCGCCGAGGAGACCCTGCGCAGCGCCGGCGTCGACGGCCTGTCGCTGCGCGGCCTGGCCCGCGACACCGGCGTCAGCCACGCCGCGCCGAGCCGCCATTTCCGCGACAAGCAGGCCCTGCTGGACGCGCTCACCGTCGCGGGCTTCGAGCGCCTGGGCGCCGGTTTCGAAAAGGCCGACGCCTCCGGCACTTTCCTGGAGCGCATGCGCGCCATGGCCGAGACCTACCTGCGCTTCGCCATCGACAATCCGGAATTGCTGGCCCTCATGTTCGCCCGCAAGAACAGCCCCACCCCCGCCATCGGCGAGACCGCCGCCCGCGCCTTCACCGTCCCGATCCAGATGGTCACCGACGCGCAGTCCCGCGGCGAGGTGGTCCAGGGCGACCCGCGTCGCATCTGTCTTTCGGCTGTCGCGGCCCTGCAGGGCCTGGCCGCCATCCTGGGTTCCGGCCTGATCGACGCCGAGGAGGCCGACAGCCTCTTCGACGAGATGGTCACCCACATGCTGGACGGTTTGCGTCCGCGTCGCTGAGCTTCACGGCATTCGATATGGAGCCACCCGTAACCTTTCAGGCGTGACCATCGAGAAACGACCGTGACGATCGAAGGCAGGCAATACGGCGGACGCGCCGTGACCGAACGAAAAGCCGAGCGCAGGCAGCGCTTCCTGGACGCCGCCATCCACATCTTCGGCGAACGCGGCTACGCCAACTGTTCGCTGGCCGACGTGTGCGCCGCCGCGGGCTTGTCGAAACGGCAGTTCTACGAGGAGTTCCAAACCCGCGAGGACGTCCTGGTCGCCGCCTACGACCAGATCCAGAACGACGCGGGCACCGCCCTGGCGACCGCCCTCCAGGGCACCGAACCCGACCCGGCCGACCCCACGGCAACGGTCACCCGCGCCCTCGCCGCATTCCTCGGCTCCATCGGCTCGGACCCCTACCGCGCCAAGGTCGCCTTCGTGGAAGTCGTGGGCGTCAGCGAACGCATGGAGAAACACCGCCGCGAACGCCGCCACGCCTGGATAGAAATCATCCGCCTGGCCGTCCCGCCCCTCGGCGGCGCCAACGCCACCATCCTCGGCAACCCCGAACTAGCCGCGAGCGCGCTCATCGGCGCCATCAACGGCCTCGCCCACGAATGGCTCCTCTCAGACCCCAGACCCCCCGTCAGCGATCTGGTCGAAGTCCTCGTCCCCATGGCCGTCTCCCTGATCGTCCGCGCCCCGGCTTAGCCGCCGTTGTCGGTGGACGGCGGCAAAATCGGAGACGTGACGAACGGGGTTGAACACTGGCCCGATCCACAGGCCACCGCGGCGGTGCGCAGACTGCTGCGGCGGCACCGGGCGGTGGTGGAAACGGTGCTGCTGGCGGCTCGGCTGGATGGGCTGGAGAAACTTGCCGACGCGGCGGCGGAATACGTTGCCGCGCCGGAAGGCCCGTGTACGGCGGAGGGGGCGGCGGTGGTGTTCGCCATCGCGCAGTACGCGGGGGTGACCTATCGGATCGGGGTCGATCGGGAGCGGGAGTTCATCGATCGGTTCGTGGACAGTTGGATGATCGAGCACGGGCATGCGTTCGTGAGCGAGGTGGTGGAGGCTCGGCGCGCGGTTGTCGTGGAGAGTCCCGAACCGATGGCCGGGCGGATGACGCCGTGGCTGCGACGGATCGGGACGGGTGAGGAGGTCTCGGCCGATGCCGAAGCGCTGAGCCGCCGGGTGCGAGTGCGGCTCGCGGCGGAACCGGCCGGGGAAGCGGTTCGCAAAGACCCGAAATCGGTTACCACCGACCAGATTCGGCGCTTCGAGGCGGCCATGGTGGATGGGCGGCGGTGGCGTGTGGGGGCGCATCGGCGGCTGATCGCGGAGGATCCGGCGTTGGGGCCGTTGGCGGAGCGGCTGGTATGGGCGTGCTTCGACAAATCGGGGGCGGCCGGGAGGGCATTCCGGATCGATGGCGAGCACCGGGCTTACGACGTCGCGGGGGTCGAGGTCGAGCTGGCGGTGGATGGGCTGGTCGGGGTGGCTCATCCGATTCATCTCGGCGAGGCGGTCGATGCCTGGCGGGATGTGTTCGCCGACAATCGGTTACGGCAGCCGTTCGAGCAGTTGGCGCGGCAGGTTTACACGCTCACGGCCGAGGAAGCGGAATCGAACAGCCTGTCGCGCTTCGATTCCCGGGAGATCCGTACGGATCGCATGTTCGCACTACAGGAGTCAGGCTGGGAGGTCACCCGCGAGGCTCTGTATCGCCGATTCAGCCCGACCCGGGAGCTCACCGTCACCCTCGACCCCGGCCTGGAAGGCGGCCTGCGCTATGAGGCCGAGCACCAACGGATTCTCTCGGTGGAACTCCGAGGCGGCACGTTCGGAATGCTCGATCCCGTGGCCGCCTCGGAGCTGATCCGTCAACTGGAGCGGCTGGCGGCGTGACGACCGGCGCGGCGGCCAAAGAACGAGCCCGCGCCGAGCTGGGTCCCGCTGGAGTAGCCCTTGCCGTCCTGGGCCAGGGTGGACGCGGTGGCACCGGCGGCATAGAGCCCGGGAATCGGTGACCCGTTGTCCCGCAGCACTTCCGAGTCGACCGAGGTCCGCAGCCCGCCGAGGGTGAAGCCCGCGTACAGCGCCTTGCCCAGGGTCAGATCGAACGCCGCCCACGGCCCGCTGTCCTGCGGCTGCAGCCATTCGGCCGCCTTGTGGAATTCGGGGTCCTCGCCGCGCGCCGCGTTCTCGTTGTACCTGTCGAGGGTGGATCGCAATGCCGCGTAAGGGATTCCGAGAGCGGACGCCATCTCCTCCACGGTCTCCCACCCGTCGATGAACGGCGCGAGCGGGAACATGGGCCGTTCCATGTGCTCGGAGTCCACGATCAGATAAGCCACCGCGCCCGGCTGATCGAGCACGAAGGCGGAGGTGCGGGCGTGATAGGAATCCTCGGCGACGAACCGTTCCCCGTTGCGGTTCACAATGATTCCGGTGAGCAGCTTGGCAGGTGGATACACCGGCGCGGTCACGAACGCCTGATCCATCATCCGGGTCGCACCGCCCGCCGAGACGCCCAGCCGCAGGCCCAGCCCGTCATCGAACGGAGTGCCCAGCACGAACGGCTTCTCGGTCAACCACGGCACATGCTCGGCCACCATCTCGGTGTTCATGACGAACCCGCCCGCGGCCAGGACAACCGATTTCGCCCGCACCGCACCGGTTTTCCCGAGATTCTTCCAAGCCACCCCGACCACCGCCCCGTCCGAGTCGGCGATCAGATTCGTCACCCCGGTCTCGTACCGCACCTCAACCCCGAGCGCGGCCGCCCGCTTCACCAGCAACTCGATGATCATCGCCGCGCCCTGCGTATCCCCCGGCACCGGCACCTTGTGCCCGCGCGGCGCGGGAGTCGCCTGTTCCCGGTAGGGCCAGACCTTTTCGTTGCCGGTGTACATCAGCCCTTGGGTGCCCGGCTGGATGACGGCCTTCTCCGGGTAGTAGCTGCGCTCGAACTCGAACCCGAGGCTCTCCAGCCAGTCGAAATGCTCGACGCTGCCCTCGCAGTAGGCGCGGATCTTCTCCGGCTCCGGATCCCGGGCCACCGACAACAGGTATTTGTACATCTCCTCGGCCGAGTCCGCGTGCCCGGTCGCCTCCTGCACCGCGGTCCCGCCCCCGAGATAGAAA
>NZ_BAAFGR010000137.1:0-22510 GCF_041154655.1 Nocardia sp. JMUB6875 | reverse complement strand
GGGATGTCGCCACGATGTTGATGGACCGGTTGGGGGATCAGCGGCTCGGGTTGCGGACTCGGGAGCGTGACTGGACTTGGGACGCGGTGGTGCGGGAGTCGGCGGCGCGGGCCGAACTGGCGCGAGAGTTGCGGCGGGAGGGGCCGTTTCATGTCGGGGTGCTGCTCGACAACGTGCCTGATTTCGTCTTCTGGCTGGGGGCTGCCGCGCTCGCCGGGGCCACCGTGGTCGGGATCAATCCGACGCGGGGAAATGCTCAGTTGGAGGCCGATATTCGGTATGTCGACTGCCAGCTGATCGTCACCGACGCGGCGGGCATGGCGAGGCTGGGTGGGCTGGATCTGGGGCTGGAGCCGGAAAGGTTTCTGCTCGTGGATGATCCGGACTACCACGAGCGGGTCGAGGCGCATCGCGTCGAGCCGGTCGCGCATGCGGGACCGGAAGCCTTGCTGCTGTTGCTGTTCACCTCCGGAACCACCGGAACCTCGAAGGCCGTCAAGTGCACCCAGCGTCGTCTGGCGGCGATCGCGTACGGAGCGAGCGACAAGTTCGGCCATGTCCGCGAGGACGTCGACTACTGCTGCATGCCGCTGTTCCACGGCAACGCCATCATGGCGCTGTGGGCTCCCGCGTTGGCCAACGGCGCGACGGTCTGCCTGACCCCGAAGTTCTCCGCGTCCGGATTCCTCTCGGACGTAAGGTATTTCGGCGCGACCTTCTTCACCTACGTCGGCAAGGCGCTCGGCTACCTGCTGGCCACTCCGGAAATGCCCGATGACGCCGACAACACCCTGGTACGCGGCTTCGGCACCGAGGCGTCGGTGGCCGATCAGGCGGAATTCCAGCGCCGCTTCGGGGCGCGGCTGTTCGAGGGCTACGGCTCCAGCGAGGGCCCGGCCCTGGCCGCACTCGACCCGCAGGCCCCGCCGTCGGCGCTGGGTCGCCCGGCGCATCCGGGTGTGGCCGTGGTGAATCCGGCGACCCTCGCCGATTGCGCGCGAGCGGTACTGGATGAATACGGCCATGTATTGAATCCGGACGAAGCCGTCGGCGAGATGATCGACAAGGCGGGCGCACTCGTCTTCGAGGGCTATTACAAAAACGATGTGGCGGATGCCGAGCGGTTGCGGAACGGCTGGTATTGGACCGGCGACCTGGGATATATCGACCAGTCGGGATTCTTGTATTTCGCCGGGCGCAAAGGCGATTGGCTGCGCGTCGACGGTGAGAACACCTCGACACTGCTGATCGAACAGGTGATTCGACGGCACCCCGCGGTCATCGCCGCGGCGGTGTACGGCGTCCCCGATCCGCGCTCGGGCGATCAGGTGATGGCCGCCATAGAGGTGGCCGATCCCGCCGCCTTCGACGTCGCCGATTTCGCCGAATTCCTCAGTGCCCAAGATGATCTCGGCAGCAAGGGCGCACCCCGGCTGCTGCGGGTCTCCGGCGACCTCCCGGTCACCGGCTCGAACAAGGTGCTCAAACGCGAACTCCAGGAGCAACGCTGGCACACCGGCGAACCCCTCTACCGCTGGGCCGGTCGCGGCAAACCCGAGTACGAGCCTTTCACCGCCGCCGACAAAGAGGAACTGAAGGCAGAGTTTTCCACATTCAGTCGCCTGAACCTGTTCTAACCCTCGGTCTGTGACCTGCGCGAGCTTTCGTTAGCATGGCGTTATCGAAGGCTCTTGCAGGGAGGGTTGTTTTGTCTCGTACCGACAGTCATTTGTCCGATTCTGATACGCCGAGGGGGCTCTCGGACGGCGCGCCGTTGCACGTCGATCTGACCGAAACCGATCGCCGCATAATCGATCTGCTCATCGCCCCGTCGCGGGCCTGGTTCAGTCCGCGCTTCTACGGGATGGAGAACTTCCCGGCGGAGGGCCCGGTCCTGCTCGTCGGCAATCACAGCCTCGCGGGCGGCACCGACGCCCCGCTGCTGGCCCACGAGATCCTGGTGCAGCACGATCGGCTGGTGCGGGGGCTCGCCGAGAACGTGCTCATCGATGTGCCGGGTCTGCGAGATGTGTTGCACCGCTGGGGAATCGTGCGCGGCAACCGCCGCAACTGCACCACGCTGCTGGAGAAGGGCGAGGCCGTCGCGGTGTTCCCGGGCGGCGGTCGCGAGGCCATGCGCGGCAAGGGGCAGAAGTACCAGCTGCTGTGGGAGGGCCGCACCGGCTTCGCCAAGATGGCGATCCAGACCGGCGCGCCTATCGTTCCGACCGCCATGATCGGTGGTGACGACATCTATGACATCGTCTTCGACGGCGACCACCCGGTCATGCTGCCGCTGCGCAAGGCCGTCGAGGGCCTGGGCCTGCGCTCGAATCTCACCCCGCCGCTCATCCGCGGTCTCGGCCCGACCCTGATCCCCAAGCCGGAGCGTTTCTACTACGCGCTCGGCACCCCGATCGACACCACTCCCTGGCGCGACGCCGAGGACCTCGACGCCGCCGCGATCGAGCTGCAGATTCTGGTGAAGAAGGCCCTCGAAGGTGAACTGGACTTCCTGCTGGCCGAGCGCGACCGGGATCGCGGTCGCAGCCTGCTCGGCCGCACCCTGGGCCGCTTCGGCCTCTGAGGATCCGCTCTGACTTCCCGGTAGGTTTACCGAAGTTCAGGCTCTCCGTTCCGCGACGTCAACGGCGACTGTCGCAGTTCGGACCACTTTCCGGCCCCGTGAAGTTAACCTCCGTTCGACTTTCGAGTACCGTATTGGGCACAGGCGATGGTGCCGATGTGGTCACTGTAGGAGGTTGGCGTGGAGCGCACCCTTTTCGAACCCGAACACGAGCTGTTCCGGGAGTCGTTCCGTAAGTTTCTCGATCAGCATGTGGCTGCGAACCACGAGCAGTGGGAGCACGACGGCATCGTCGATCGCTCGGTCTGGCTGGAGGCCGGCAAGCAGGGGTTCCTCGGCATGGCAGTGCCGGAGCAGTACGGCGGCGGGGGCGTCAAGGATTTCCGCTACAACGCCATCGTAACCGAGGAGGTCACCAAGGGCATGTACTCCGGCCTGGGTTTCGGTCTGCACAATGACGTGATCGCGCCCTACGTGCTGGAATTGGCCAATGAGGAGCAGAAGCAGCGCTGGCTGCCGGGCTTCTGTTCGGGCGAGATCATCACCGCCATCGCCATGACCGAGCCCGGCACCGGCTCGGATCTGCAGGGCATCAAGACCCGCGCGGTCAAGGACGGCGACGACTGGATCCTCAACGGCTCCAAGACCTTCATCACCAATGGCATCAATGCCGACATCGTGATCGTGGTCGCCCAGACCGATCCGGCCAAGGGCGCCATGGGCTTCTCACTGCTCGTGGTCGAGCGCGGCATGCCCGGTTTCGAGCGCGGCCGCAATCTCGACAAGATCGGCCTCAAGGCGCAGGACACCGCGGAGCTGTCCTTCACCGATGTCCGCGTCCCCGGCAAGAACCTGCTCGGCACCGAGGGCCAGGGCTTCATCCACCTGATGCAGAACCTCCCGCAGGAGCGCCTGTCCATCGCGGTGATGGCCGCCGCCGCCATGGAAGCCTGCCTGGAGCTCACCTGCCAGTACGTGCGCGACCGCAAGGCCTTCGGCAAACCCATTGGCGCACAGCAGAACACCCGCTTCGTGCTGGCCGAGCTGGCCACCAAGACCACCGCGGTGCGGGTCTTCACCGACCGCTGCATCGAGCTGCTCAACCAGGAGAAGCTGACCGTCGAAGAGGCCGCCATGGCCAAGATGTGGTCCACCGAGGAACAGCTCGACCTGATCACCAAGTGCCTGCAGCTGCACGGCGGCTACGGCTACATGCGCGAATACCCGATCGCCAAGGCCTACATGGACGCCCGCGTCCAGACCATCTACGGCGGCACCACCGAGATCATGAAGGAAATCATCGGCCGCAGCCTGAAGCTCTCCTGATCGGGACCGCAGCCCTGCTAACCCCACCAGAACGCGGTGGCGATCATCGCGTAGAGGGTGACCAGGGCTGCGCCCTCCAGCCAGTTGGAGTCGCCGTCGAGGACGACCACGATGGTTACCACCACTGCTAGCAGGAGTACGACCAGTAGCAGTGGGGGGAGGACCAGGGTGAAGGAGGCTCCGACCAAGGGGGACAGCAGGACCAGGGCCGGGGCGACCATCATGGCGATCTGGATGGGGCTCTGCAGGATGATCGACAGGGCGTGGTCGGCCTGGTTGCGGTAGGCCAGGTGGATGCCGACCACGTTCTCGACCGCGTTGCCGGCGATGGCGACGATGACCAGGCCGGCGAAGGCCTGGGAGATGTGCAGGGAATCCATGGCGGGGGTCAGGGCGGCGACGAACCAGTCCGAGACGAAGGCTGCCGCCACGCCGGTAACCGCGAGCATGGTGGCCGCCAGCCAGAGGGGCCATTTCACCTGCGGCTCCTCGGTTTCGGGCTGATCGGCGGTGTCCGCCTGACCGGAGCTGCCGGACTGCCCGGCGGTGGGCGCGGGGGCTTCCTGCCGTTTCAGCGCCGCGGGCAGCGACAGCGCGAACAGCCCGAGCAGCAGGACCGACACCACGATCGACAGCGCGCGTTCGTGCCCGGCGGCCGGGGTGTGCAGCAGCGCGGTGAGCGCCGGAACCACCAGGGCCGCAACGGAAAGCGTGAGCATCAGTGACAGCCTGCGGGCCGCGGCGGTGTCGAAGCGCTGCACGCCGTGGCGCACCCCGCCCGCGATGAAGGCCAGCCCCAGCACCAGCAGCACATTGGCCAGGATCGAACCGACGATGGTGGCGGTCGCGACCTGATACAGCCCGCTCTTCAGCGCGAACAGCACCACGAACAACTCCGGCAGGTTCCCCAGCGAACTCTGCACCACCCCGGTCGCGCCCGCGCCCAGCCGTTCCGCGACCTGCTCGACACTGCGGCCGACCAGCGCGGCCAGCAGCGCGAGCGCCGCACCGGAAACGATGAACGGCACCACCGTGCCGCCGACCTCCGCGTAATTGGTCACCGCGGCCGCGACCGTCACCGCGCCGGCGAGTCCGATGAGCCGCGCGTCCGAGCCCGAGAACACCATGGGAACGATCATCCCCACTCGGACCGCCATACGGAGAGGTTCGGGCTCGCGACACGCGAATTCGCTCCACCTCGCCGCGCACCGCCCGGCCTGCTCGCCGGGCTGCTCGCCACCGCGACCGATGCTCAGGCCGACAGCCAGGGAATCTCCGACGCGGCGTAGCGGTAGGCGCGGAAGATGGCGTTCGAGACACCGGGGAAGACCTGGGCGGTAGCGGGATCCGGGTACTCGGTGAAGGACGGGACCACATACTCCCAGCAGATGCGCTGTGCCGGAGTCACTTCGAAGATGCGGCCGAAGGCGGCCTCGGTGATGAGGGTATTGCCGTTGGCGAGCCGCTGCGCGCCGCCCATGTACGGGGTGAAGAATGCCTCGCGCGGTGAATCCTGGTACTTCCAGACGATTTCGCCGCTGGCCGCGTCGAGTTCGAGCACCCGGCTGTAGGTCACCGACTCGCCGGTCCGGAAGGTGCCGTTGTCGAACAACAGGATTCGGCCGTCACCCACCGGGGTGGCGTGATGCTGCTGCGCGACGGTGGCACGATCGGCGAGCAGCGTGTATTTGCCGCTGCCGCGCTCGATGAGCAGGACCGCCGAGACGCTGCGCAGGCTGGCGATCACGGTGTGCTCGTCCAGCGGATGCACGCTGTTGATGAGCGGCCAGTGCTCACGCCAGTAATGCGGCTGCAGCACAGCGTCTTCCGGATCCAGATGCTCGGCGGCCCGCCACTCCCACAGCACGCTGCCGTCGGCGGCGACCTCGCGGATCACGTCGGCCCACACCACCCCGTCGGCCTCGGTCCCGGGCACCCCGCCCAGAATGCGGTCGGCCGCAGCGCCTTCCAGCGGTTCGACGGCCGGCGGGACCCGGTGTGGCGCGCGGATATCGGGGACGGGCCGGGTTGACGGCGTCGCGGTTCATCGCGAATCCGTTCGGTGCGCCGGGGGAGCGGCTGTACCGGACCGGGGACCTGGTGCGCTGGATGGTCGACGAGAACGACTCGGGGACAGCCGGTTTGGTGTTCGTCGGGCGATCCGACTTCCAGGTGAAGGTGCGCGGGCAGCGGCTGGAGTTGGGCGAGGTCGAGACCGCGCTGACCGACTTGGCGGGGATCGAACAGGCGGTCGCGATCGTGGACGGGTCCGACGGCGAAAGTGACAGTGCCGCAGCCCGTCTGATCGCCTACGTCGTGCCCGAATCGGGGCATGAGATCGATCCGGTGGCCGTTCGCAGATCGGTCTCCGAACGGCTGCCGGGCTACATGGTGCCGGATGCGGTGCTGGTGCTCGACGAACTGCCGGTGACCGCCACCGGCAAGATCGATCGCCGGGCCCTACCGCGACCGGAATCCACACCCCAGCGGTTCCGCGCACCGGCGACCCGTCTCGAACAGCTCATCGCCGACGTCTTCGCCGAGGTGCTCGGCGTGGACCGGGTCGGCGCCGACGACGACTTCTTCGCCCTCGGCGGAAACTCGCTGACCGCAGTACAAGTCGTCTCCCTGGTTCGATCGCGCAGCGGGAGCCAGCTGCAATTCGGCCGGCTCTTCTCCGACGCCACGCCGGCCGCCCTGGCGCGGACGCTCGAAAGCGGGACGAATACCCTGCCGATCTCCCTGGGCGTTCTGACTCCGCTTCGATCCTCGGGCAGCCAGCCTCCGGTGTTCTGTATCCATCCCGGTGGCGGACTCTCCTGGGTCTACGGGTCGCTGGTACCGCATCTCGACCCCGACCGCCCGGTCTACGGCCTCCAGGATCCGCACATCGTCGCCGACGAGGATCGTCTGGACTCGGTGGGCGCGTACGCGGACCGCTATGTCCGCGAGCTCCTCGAGCGGTTCCCCGGCACCACTTACAACCTCGTGGGTTGGTCGCTCGGCGGGCAGATCGCCCACGCCATGGCGGTCCGCCTCCAGGCCCTCGGCCACTCCGTCGGCCTGCTGGCGCTCGTCGACGCCACCCCGGAAACCGGTGTGGGCCGGGTCAACGAGCCCACTCGCCAGGATGTCACCACGGCCATCTCCCGAATCCTCGGCGGCTGGCAGGACGCCCTGAACCTCGACGAAACCCCCGACGTCGACAACCTCGACGACTTCTACGCCCTGATCGCCGACCGCATTGCGGCCACCGGAATGCTCTCTCCCCAACAAACCCAACGGGTCCTCGCCAGCTTCTCCAACCCGCTCCCATACAACCCCGGCCGCTTCACCGGCGACGCCCTTCTCTTCACCGCAGCCCGAGAATCCAACCGTTCCCAATTCGTCGACGCCTGGCGACCGCACATCACCGGCCGTATCGACCGAATCAGCATCGACGAATGGCACACCGCAATGCTCAACGCCGAAAGTGCCGCCCACATAGCCCCGTTCCTGAACTCGCGACTCCCGAAAGACGTTGATAGCTAGAGGTTTACAGTGCGTGTTGCTTCGATCATGCTGTCGTGTCGCGAGATTCGAAACTATGATCGAAGGCATGGGTGATTTCGCTGCTGAGATGGCTGCCGACCGGGAACTGGTCGAGCGGCTCCGCGGCGTGCACTCGCGGATAGCTGTGTTGCAGGCCGAAGAAACGACGCTCATGACACGGCTGTACGAGCGCCGCCGCGCTCAGCAGATCGACCTGGGGGTCGGTCTGCTGTACGCGGGGGAGAGCACCGCCACCGAAATCGGTGTCGCACTGAAGATGTCGCAGCGCTCCGCGGACAACCTGATCAACATCGGCCTCGACCTCAAGCACCGCTACCCAACCACCGCGGAAGCCTTCGCTGCCGGACGTATCGACCTGGCGCACGTGCGTGCCGTGCGGGAAACGCTGACCAACGTGTCCGAGGACCTGCTCACCGAGCTGGAGCCGAAGATCGCCGCATACGCGGAAAACGCGGACCCGCAAAAGGTTCGGCGCACCGTGCGCCGCTGGCTCACCGAAGCCGACCCCGAAGGCCAGGCGAAGCGCCGCAAGGAAGCCGAAGCCGACCGCTACGTCAGTGTCGAAGCCGCCGACAACGGCACCGCCACTCTGGGCGGAACGCTCCCCGCCGCCGGTGGGCGCACCCTGTACGAGCGGCTGCGCGAGATGGCCTGCACCCAGGTATGCAGCGAAGACCCGCGCACCCAAAACCAGCGCCGCGCAGATGCTCTCGTTGCCCTCGCCGATGGCACCGGCCGCCTGACCTGTCAGTGCGGTCGCGCCGACTGCCCGCGCGCCGCGTTCGATGCAGTGGCTCCGGTGGCGCGCAAGGCGTTGGTGCAGGTCGGTGTGTCGGCGGAAACCCTTGCGGGCTTGCAGGACAACCCCGCCCTGCTTGCCGGATTCGGCGCGATCGACGCCGACCTGGCGCGTCAGATCGCCCGCCACGCCCGCTTCGAGATCATCACCGCCCCCGACACCGCCACCTCAGCCCCCACCACCACGACCGCCACCACCATAACAACGACCGCCGCCACCGCTGCTGGCGCCGCCACGACCGCTGCTGCTGCTGCCACCACCACCGCCACGGCTGCTGCTGCCGCCACCGCCGCTGCCGCCACCGCTCCAGGTGCGTCCGCTTCCGGCGCGTCTGCTGCTGGCACCGATTGCCTCGTCGAGGCTGAGAAGGGAAGTAGCGTCAATGAATTGACCTACCGGCCCAGTGCGCGCGTAGCGTCGCGGGTGCGTGCGCTGGATGGGATCTGCCGTGCGCCCGGGTGTCAGGTTCCTGCCGCTGATACCGATCTTGATCACCAGGATCGGTTCGACCACGACAACCCCGGCAACGGTGGCCCCACCAGCGAACAGAATCTGGGGGCGCGGTGTCGACGGCATCATCGGCTCAAGACTCTTGCCGATAATCACCGCAATGGGTGGAAGGTTGATCATCTCCCGGATCGGGAGGTGCAATGGACCACGCCCACCGGTGATTCGGTCACCACCACCCCCGAAGGAACACCGTTCCTGTTCCCCAGCGTGCCGGTTCCACCGGTCACTGCTGCGGGAGTGCCTGACGCCGAGACGATCTCCCCATTCATCGATCCAGGCCCGGTAATCAACGGCCTGATGGAGATGATGCACGTCTACTGCACTCCCGCCCAGCGCAAGGCTTTCTGGCGCTCCCGCCCCAACCGGGTGTAATTCGTCTTCTATCTCTAAAAGGTGATCCGTGCAGTCCGTGGTCCGGAACGTGAGTTCCGCCTCCTAACTTGGCGTCAGCCCAAGTCCGGTAGGGCAGGCGACGCAACCACACTGCCCCGTACATCCCAACGCGAGCAATCCAATCGGCAGTGATCAGCCCAAGGAGTCTTCCCCCGGGTTACCTGACCTCATGCACTCTGAATCACATATTCCGGCGACCCTCAGAGGGATTCGAGCCGACCCTGAAGATAGTCACGCTCGGCAGCGTTGCGCGCGGCGGCTATGGCGGACTTGTAGGCCTGGGCGGCTTCGGGTTTGCGGCTTAGACGACGGAGGAGGTCGGCCCGGACCGCGTGGTAGAGGTGGTGATCGTCGAGGTCGAGTTTCTCGAGAGCGGACAGGGCCGCGGCGGGACCTTCGACTTCGGCCAGAGCCACGGCTCGGTTGAGGCTGACCACCGGGCTGGGCGCGAGCACAGTCAATTGGTCGTAGAGAGCCAGGATTTGGGGCCAGTCGGTGTCGGCAGCCGTAGGAGCGTCAGTGTGAACGGCTTGGATGGCGGCTTGGATTTGGTAAGGCCCGGGGTGGTTGCGGCGGAGGCAGCGGCGGACCAGGGTGTGCCCCTCGGCGATCAGATCGGAGTCCCAGAGGGTGCGGTCTTGTTCGGGGAGGGGGATCAGGTCGCCTTCCGGGGAAGTCCTTGCGGCGCGGCGGGATTCGGTGAGCAGGAGTAAGGCAAGCAAGCCCCAGACTTCCGGCTCGTCGGGCATGAGGTCGGCCAGAACCCGGTTCAGGCGAATGGCTTCGGCGCACAGGTCGGCGCGGGTCAGCTGGTCGCCGGCGGTGGTGGTGTAGCCCTCGGTGAAGATCAGGTAGAGCACCGCGAGCACGGTGTCGAGGCGGGCGGGGAGGTCGGCGTCGGAGGGGATTCGGTATGGGATGCGGGCGTGGCGGATCTTGGCCTTGGCGCGGGTCAGGCGTTGCGCCATGGTGGGTTCCGGGACGAGGAAGGCGCGGGCGGTTTCAGCGGTGGTGAGGCCGCCGAGCAGGCGGAGAGTCAAGGCCACCCGGGCATTGGGGGACAGGGCCGGGTGGCAGCAGGTGAAGATGAGACGTAGGCGGTCGTCGGGCACAGGGCCCTCCTCGGCGGGTTCGTCGCGCTCGTGCAGGAGGGCGGCCTGGGCGTATTTATCGGCGCGGGCGGCGTCGCGGCGGAGGCGGTCGATGGCGCGATTGCGTGCGGTGGTGATGATCCAGCCCGGCGGGCTGGGCGGGACACCGTCCGACGGCCAGCGGTCGACGGCGGTGGCGAAGGCGTCCTGAACCGCGTCCTCGGCGATATCGACATCGCCGAAGACGCGGATCAAGCTGGCGACGGCGCGACCGTAGTGCTCGGTGAAGACCGCCGCCACGGACGCGACATCGACTGAGCCGGAAGGCATATCAAGAATCCTGGATCGGCCGGACCTCGATCGGCAGCCCGATGACGGCGGCCATGCGGCGCCCCCAATCCAGTGCCTCGTCCAGGTCAGCGGCCTGCAGCACCGTGAATCCGCCTATGTGCTCCTTGCTTTCGGCGTAAGGCCCGTCAGTGATGAGGACCTCGGAGCCCTGGCGGCGGAGCACGGTGGCCGTGTCCGGTGCGTGCAGTCCGGCGGCGAACACCCAGGCACCGGCCTTCTGCATCTCGGTGTTGAGCGCTGCCAGGTCGCTCATGATCTGGTCGAGATCATCCGGCGGCGCGGTGTCGTCGGGCTGGTAGATGCTGAGCAGGTACTGGGTCACAGCGACTCCTCTCCGGCGGGACGGTAGGTGGCGATGATGACGCCGGTCGTCGTGGTGACACTGTCGGCCAGCCGCAGCCGGCCCACGTCGACGCCGTCGAACAACCGGATGCCGGGACCGACCGTCAACGGGTGGATCGAGAGCAGGTACTCGTCGCTCATGCCCGCGCGCATGAGCGAACGCAGCAACTCGCCGCTGCCGAGAACAACGAGATTCAAATGGGGACGATCGGCCAGCAGTTTCTGGACGGCCGCCACCGCGTCGCCTGCCAGCAGGGTGGAGTTCTGCCAGGGGAGTGGTTCGCGCAGGGTACGGGACGCGACGAATTTCTCGGTCTTGTCCAGCACCTCGGTATACGGGTTGTCGGTTTGATGCGGCCAGAACCCGTAGAAGTCCTCGTAGGTGCGGCGACCGAAGAGCAGGCCTCCGCCGCTGTGGGCCGCCATATGCCTGCCCATGACCTCGGCCTGAACCGGATCGGCATATCGATGCGCCCAGCCGCCGCCGGTGAAGCCGTAGCGCGTGTCCTCGTCGGCTCGCCCCGGTGCCTGCATGACGCCGTCGAGGGTGAGGTTGACGACCGCGGTGATCGTGCCCATGTTCGCTCCTGGGAGTCTGCCCGGCCAGGTCGCCGGGTTCATCTCCTACACGAACGGCCCACCGCGAATACGACACCGCGGCCGCGAAAAATCCTCAGACCTCGAGGCCCTCTTCGATGTCCTTGAGTCGATGCCGCGCCAGCGCCAGATTGCCGCGCGCACGATCCAGCGCGACGTAGAGGAACAGCCCGTGAGACCGCCGCCCCCGGAGCGGCCGCACCAGGTGGTACTGACTGCTCAAGGTGATGAGGACATCCTCGATCTCCTCATTGATGCCGAGTTGCTCGATGGTACGCAGCTTGGCCCGGACCACCTCCGTATTGCCCGCGGCCGCGATCTCGATATCGAGATTCTTACCGCCCCCGAGCATGCCCAGGGGCATCCCGCTGCCGTAGTCCACCACGGCCGCGCCGATGGCGCCATCCAGCATCATCATGTCCTTGAGTGCAATCTCCAAGTCCGCCATGGATCTTCCTCTCGTGCGGCGTGACGGGTTCTCGCGTGCGGTGACGCTACGCCCGACCGGCCCGCGCGATGCGGGGTTTGCTGAAGAATTCCGCAAGGTATGCAATTAACAAGTTACGCAATCAGATAGGGGAGCTGCGCGGTGAATAAACAGCGGGCGCTGCCCGATCCGGCAGCGCCCGCAGGTTTTCAGATTCGGCTCGGCTCAGCCGCAGAGGCTGCCCGGAGCCGTCGCGGCGTTCAGGAACAGCAGAGCCTCTTCCTTTTCGGCGGCACCGCCCGGCAGCTGCTCGGTCAGATGCTCCTTGGTCAGCCCCGCCGCCAGCGCGCTGCAATCGGCCTTGCCGACGTCGATGGCGGCCAGCTGCTGATCCAGATCGGTCAGCAGCTCACCCTGCGCCTGCAGATAATTCACGAACACCTGCTCCTGCGCCGTTAGCGCCCGCTCCGCCCCGGCCACCCCCGTAGCCGTCCCCACCAGCAATGCCACCCCGGCAGCCATCACTCCGACACCCGAAGCGAGACGGCTCTTTTTACCCACGAACTCTCCTTCATCATCGAACGAACCCGGCGAGCCTAGCCGACCAACCCCGTCAAGCGTGCGGCGACGGCGGCAAGGGTTGGCATGGTGGACATTTCGGCGGCGACCTCGCGAGCGGCGGTGGCCAGATCGGGGTCGGTGATGAGGCGGTTGATGCTCGCGGAGGTGATGCGGCGGGGCGGGATGGACAGGCCGCAGCCGCGTTGCTGGATGAGGGCGGCGTTCCAGCCGCGGTCGCCGGTGTCGGGGGTGAGGATCTGCGGGAGACCGGCTCTCAGCGCGGCGTAGACGGAACCGGCGCCGCCGTGGTTGATCATGGCGGTGCAGGTGCGCAGGGCGTCGCTGAGGATGGTCCAGCCGACCGTGCGGATATTCGGGGGCAGGGCCTTGCGACGGGTGACGCCGCGGTCCGGGCGGACGATGACGAATTCGGCGTCGACCTCCGGAGCCGCGCGCAGGACCGAGGTGAGGAACGGCGTCGCGCGGTCGCCGAGCATTGTGCTGCGAGTGACCAGGATTCGGGGGCGGTGGGGGGGCGCGGCGAGCCAGTCGGGCATGGGCGGGCCGGGCGTGGAGAAGGGGACGTACCGCATGGGCCAGCCGGGGATGGAGACGATGCTGGGCGGGGCGATGCTGAGCGCGGCGGCATCAACGGTGTGGGGGCTGGACAGGCGGTCGAGGAGACTGGCACAGACGCGTTCGCCGTGGTCGAGGCCGATATTGTGCAGGACGGCAGGGATTTTCAGGTGCTCGGCGGCGATGGACGCGACGGCGGCGAAGGGCTCGTGGATGATCAGGTCGGGGGCGTAGTGCTCGGCCAGGGCCTGGACTCGGGTCCGCATGTTGTCGTTCACCGGTCGGAAGACGCGTGCCGCGACCATCGGATCGGCAGAGCCGAGGATCGCATTGCGGGCCGCCACCGGATGAAAGGCCAAGGCGCGGACAGGGACTCGGACACTCATGGGATCGGCGATGCTCACCGTGGGCAGCTGGTCTCTCAAAACGCCGACCACCTCGTCCCCCGATCCGAGCAGCACCTCATGGCCGGCCGCGCGCAGATGCAGCGCCAGCGGCAGCATCGGGAAGGCGTGGCCGATCAGCGGGGTGGCGATGAACAGTACTCGCACCCTGGAACTCCCGTTCTCCCCGACGAATTCGAACTATGGGCCCAACGCGGTGGCCAGCACCGGCCAGGCGGTGGCCAGGTGGTCGCGCCAGTAAGGCCAGCTGTGGGTGCCCGCCGGGGCGAGGTCGTAGGTGGCGGGGATGGCCAGGGCCGCCAGCTCGCGGCGCAGGAGGTCGGTGCACAGGCGTGTACCGAATTCAATTGCGCCACCGTTGATCACGACGTCCGGGAGGTCGGGGGTGGCCGCGTTCTCATGCTCGCCGGGCAGGCCAGAAGCGGCGTAGATATAGAGGGCCTTGCCGGTCAGCCGGTCCGCGTGGGTGAGGACATCGTGGGCCGTCCAGTCAGGATCGGTTGCCAGGCCCCACATATTGTCCGGGTCGGAGCCATTGGTACCGACGATGTATCGGAGTTCGGCCTGGCCGATCGCGTCGCTGGTATTGAAGCAGCCGCTCAGAGCCGCGACGGCCGAGTACAGGGCGGGTGCGCGTTCGGCCAGCATCATGGCGGACTGCGCGCCCATGGAGATGCCCAGAATCGCGTTGCGGCCGTTGCCGTCGTAGCGGGCGTTCAGCAGCGGCGGGAGTTCCTGGGTGAGAAGGGTTTCCCACTTCTGGTGGCCGCGTACGGGATCGTCGCGCTGCCAGTCGGTGTAGTAGCTGCCCGCCCCGCCGACGGGAAGCACAACATTGACGTCCTTGTCGGCGAAGAAGTCGACCGCGCCGCCCTGAGCGGTCCAGTCGTTCTGGTCCGGGCGGGCCGAGTCGATGCCCTCGAGGAGGTAGAGGGTCGGCCTGGGTCCGGTGGCGGCCTGCGGTAGGAGGACATCGATTTGGACGGTGGCCGCCATGGCGGGGGAGCGGACGTAAACCTGTAGCCAGCGGTCGGTGACGGGGACGATGCGCTCGATGTGTGCGGTGGCATCGGCCCGGGCAGGCGGTATCCCGGCCCAGCCGAACAGCATTGCCAGCACCGCGATCCATCTCATGACGGCTGGAACCTCCAGACGGGCTCGCCGCCGCGGACGGCATGGGCGCGGCGCAGGATCTCGCGCAGGCGTTGCTCGCCGCCCAAAGCTTTTGTCTGGGTGCGGTATTCCGCGATGGCGCGCAGTTTGAGGGTTTCGAGTGCATTGCTCAGCGGGAAGGCCGACATCGACCACTGCTCGCGTCGAACCGGGAGCCCGGCCAGCTCGGTGGCGTCCGGGCCGCGAGCCAGCAGCGACATGGCCTCCATTTCGAGACCGATGCCCGGGCTGGCGCGGCCCGGGGCAGAGCGGTAGGGGAACGGGCGGAGCCGAGAGACCGGATGGCGGCGGCGATTGCGTTCGGACAGTGCGTTGAAGTCCTCGTAGAACAGGATTCGCGGATCACCGCGGGCGGCGGTGAGGGCACCGACGGCGACGATCACGTGGTCGACGTGGTTGCCGATGCCCAATGGGGCCAGTACCAGCGTGCTCTCGGAATTCAGCAGGCCGCGGATCGTGCGGGCGACCGTCTCGGTGTACGCGCCGCGCGCCAGATCCGCGGAGGTCCGGAACAGGGCCAGGGGACCGCGTGGCGGTGGATCGCGGAACAGTCGCTCGAACAGTCCGAGGCGTCGGGCACGAGCCCCCAGAGTGGACAGTGCCCGATCGTCCTCGCTGATCCGGGATGCGTAGTCCGAGAAGGCTTTCTGCCGCTTTCCGCCGTCTCGCCCCGCTCCCTCGGCCGAGAATACGGTGAGCACCTCGACCGCCTGCCCCCGGCCGGCGCGTGCCGCGATCAACCCGCCCAGCGACAGCACCGCATCATCGAAATGCGGTGATACCACCACCACACGGCCCGCGGCATCGAGCCTCCGGGAGAGATCCATCGATCCTCACCGTACCGACCCGTCCGATCCGGCTCAATCCCGTTCGAGAATGCTGGTCACCAGCATGGTGTGGTCCTCGAGCCGCCGCCGCACCGTCCAGCCGAGTTCGGCGAACGCCTGCTCGTATTCGTGCCGCGTCCACAGCCGGACGCCGGTGACCGCGTGGTAGATCTCGTAGGTGGGCGAGAACCACGGCTGCTGTGTCCAATTCGGGGCCTCGAGCAGATAGCCGTCGCCGATCACCAGCCGCTGCAGATTGGGGAACCAGTCCATCCAGCCGCGCAGTACGGCGGCGATGCCGTCGCCGTCACTGGCCAGCTGGTGCAGCAGGAAGAAGGACATGGCCGTGGTGACGCTGTCGCGGTCGACGGCCGACAGCCAGGCTGGCGGGGTCGGCTCGGGCTGGACGGAACCGGCCAGCAGGGTGATGCGGTCGGCTAGGCCGCGGGTGGCGAGTTCGGCTGTGGCGGTGCTGATTACGACGTCCTCGATGTCTACGCCGAGGAAGCGTTCCTGTTCGGCGATTCCGGCCAGCGCCATGACGCGACCGGCATCCGCGCAGCCGAGATCGATGGTGCAGCCCGGGGTTCCGGTCGCGATGGCGCGGCCGATGGCTTCGAAGATCTCCGGCCGCCGTCGCGCGATGTCGGTGCATCCCCTGGCAACCTCGCCGGGTTCCGTTGCGGCGTGAATGTATTCGCGATGCGGGCTCTCGGACAGCTGCCGGAACGTGGGCTCCCACCCGCGCACCGCCACCCGCACGAAGCCGCGGTTCTTGCCGACGTCGTGCCCGGTGTGGGTGAGCTGGTAGCGGTGTCCGCGCCGGATCAGGAATCCGGCGCGCACCAGACCCTCGGCGACGGTGTGCTGGATACCGGTGGTGGGCGCGATGGTGTCACCGCCCAGCAGGGTGACCCACCAGCCCCAGTCATCGGCGGCGACGATGAGCTGGCCGGCGGTCTGGCCCTCGATGACGTCTCGAATGGTGAAATCACCGATGGCGGAGGAGGAATGGAGGAGCGGGGTGACTGCGGTCATGATCGATCTTCCTGAGCGGTGGCGATGGCGATCGCCTGGATTTCGATGAGCAGCCCGTCGATGGGCAGGGTGGTGACGGTGGTGATCCGCGCCGGTGCGGCCGTCGGGAAGTAGGTGGGGAACAGGGCGTTCCAGGCCGGGAACCAGGCGCGGTCGGCCAGGTAGCAGTCGAGGCGAAGAACCCGGGTGCGGTCGGAGCCGGCGGCGGCCAACGCCTGGTCGAGCTGGCGGAAAATCTCTTTCGCCTGGCCCTCGAAGGTGTCGGAGAGAACGGCCAGAGTCTCGGGATCGATGGCGGCCAGACCCGAGGTGAACACGAGGCCGGAACCGGTGCGGGCCGACGGGAACGCGGTCATGAGCTCGCCCTGACGATTCGGCTGGAATCGATCTCCGCGATGCCGGGAGTCCCGGCCAGGATCATCAGCGTGCGCAGCTCCTCGGTGAGCAGTTCCAGCACCCGATCCACGCCCGCCTCGCCCGCCGCGGCCAGCCCGTAGATGGCGGCGCGGCCGATGATCACCGCGTCCGCGCCGAGCGCCAGGGCCAGGAAGACGTCACTGCCGGTGCGTATCCCGCTGTCCAGCAGGATGGGTACGTCCGGCCCGACGGCCGCGCGGATGCCGGGCAGCATGTCGAGGCTGGCCGGTGCCGGATCCACCTGCCGCCCACCGTGATTGGAGACGACCAGACCGCTCGCACCGATGGCCACGGCCTGTTCGGCGGCGGCGGGCGTGAGCACGCCCTTGGCGATCCAGGGCAGTCCGAAGCCGGTGGCGGCGGTGGCCAGGGTGGCCCAATCCCACACCATGCCACCGCGTTTGAGCAGCTGGCCGAAGATCTCCGCGACGCCGGGCGCGCCGTTCTCGCCGGTGAGGTTGCCCGCGAAATGGCGTTGGTCGGGGTCGAAGCGGTTGGCCATGTTGCGGGTGCGGAAGCCGCCGACGGGGCAGTCCAGGGTGACGCACAGCGCCTCGTAGCCCAGCCGGGCAACGCGGTCGGCGACGGCTCCGACGTGCCCGAACGGATGCACCTGCGCGATGCGGGCCGCCCCCGGCGCGGCGGCCCGCACCCGCTGGTAGGAATAGCTGCCCGCCTCCGGCACCACGGACAGCGCTCCCCGGGCCTGCGCGGCCCGGGCCACCGCCGGATGTCCGTCGGGGTGGAACAGGGCGTCACCGCCGAACGGGGCGGTGAGAATCGGTGTCTGCAACGGCATTCCGAGGATCTCGGTGCGGGTTGACGGGGAGCCGACGCCGCTCATCGGGGCCGGGAGGATGCGCCAGCGGTCGAAGGCCGCGCGATTGTCGCGCAGCGTGATCTCCTTGCCCGCACCGCCCTCGACGAAGTCCATGACCTCGGCGGGGAGGGCGGCCGCGGCGGCACGGTGGATTTCATCGAGGGTGCCGAAATCGACGCGGGTGGGGTAGAAGCTGTCGAGTTGGGCGGTCACGCGGCACCTCCGGCGGGTACGGGCACGGGCAAGGCTGTATCGGGGGCGGTGGCGGCGTGTGCGCGGCCGTAGAACAGGTAGATCCCCAGCCCGGCAGCACTCCAGATCACGAATCGCAGCCAGGTCAGCGCCTCGAATGTGGTGGCCAGCCAGATACATCCGGCGATGGCGGCGACCGCCACCGCGGGCAGGAACGGCACCCGGAACGGGCGCGGGCGGTCGGGCGCGGTGCGGCGCAGGATGAGCACGCCCAGCGCCACGATCACGAAGGCGAACAGCGCGCCGATATTGACCAGCTCCGCCACCGTGCCGATGGGCAGGAATCCGGCGACCGCGGCGACGATAGTGCCCAGCAACAGGCTCAATCGGACCGGAGTGCCCCGGGAACCGGTGTGGCACAGCGCCTTCGGCAGCATGCCGTCGCGGCTCATGGCGAACACCAGCCGGGTCGGGCCGTAGCAGACCATGAGCAGGCCCTTGGTGAGGGCGACCACCGAGGCCACCAGGATCACCTTGCCGATCCAGCCCGCGCCGAACGAGGCCAGCGCGGTCGCGACCGGTGCCGCGTTATTCAGGCTGGAATACGGTGCGACGCCGGTCAATACGGCGCTCACCGCGACATACAGCCCGGTGGCGATGACGACCGAGCCGATGATGCCCCAGGGCAGATCGCGGCGCGGATCGCGGGTCTCCTCGGCGGACGTGGCGACGACATCGAATCCGAGATACGCGAAGAACGCCAGCGCCGCCCCGGCCGCGATGCCGTGCACGCCGAACGGCAGGAACGGCGACCAATTGCCGGGATGCAGATGGGGCGCGCCGACCGCGATCACCAGGACGAGCACGCCGATGGTCAGGGCCACCAGAGTTTTCACCACGGCGGCGGTGAGTTTGACCTCGAAGACGAGCACGCCGATCAGCGCGGCGACAATGAGCACCGCGGGAAGATTGATGATGCCGCCGTCGCTGGGGCCCGCGGAAATCGCCTTGGGCAGTGTCACTCCGAATAGCGAATCCAGGGCCGCGCCGAACAATCCGGACCAGCCGATGGCGATGGCCGATGCGGCGACGGCGTATTCGAGCAGCAGATTCCAGCCGACCAGGAAGGCGGGCGTCTCGCCCAGCGTTTCGCGGGTGTAGGTGTAGGCGCTGCCCGATAGCGGCGTCATGGAGGCGAGTTCGCTGTAGCACAGCGCCACCAGCGCGCAGATGGCCCCGGCCAGCACGAACGACAGGACGATGGCCGGTCCCGCCTTGGTCGCGGCGGCGACGCCGGTGGTGACGAAGATGCCCGCGCCCACGATGGTGCCGACACCCATGGCGATGAGGTCTACCCGGCCGAGACTGCGGGTGAGTGTTTGTGCTGCCATTGCTGGAATCCATTCGGAGAGAATGTGTTTGAGCTGTATGCATTCCAGTGAAAGGGGCTGAGTTTATGTTGCGGTGAACTCGCGTAACCACTTTGTTTCGCCTGATTCGGAATTGGCGGCAAAGGAATTATGGATCGGCATGAGTTATTGCGCGCGAACGTAATTCGCGCGTGAAATTGCGTGACATTCGATTGGATTTGTCGAATGTGACAGGCGTTCTGCTATGCGGTTGTCGTGATTTTCCGAGCGGACGACAAGTCCGCGGCGCGCGCCATTGCGCGCCGGCGGACGACGGCGGTGGCCACGGCCACCAGGATCAGGACGGCCGCGGCGGCGAGCACCGCGGCGCGCATGGTGGCGGCCGTGGCGATCGCGCCGAAAGCGACCGTCGAGACCGCGGCGCACGCGTAGGCCACGCCCGCGAAACGGGACGAGGCGCGGGCGTGCTGGTCGGGAGGGGTTGCGGCACTGACGATTCGGAGACCGGCGCGGTAGGCGAGACCCTGGCCGCAACCCGCCACCAGGCCGCCGCAGAGCAGCAGGGGCAGGCTGGGGATCCAGGAGACGGCCGCGGCCAGGGTGATTCCGGCGATGATGATCCACTGGGCCGAAACCGGCTCGGCGGCAAGCTTGTTCGGCGGCAGCAGGCGTTGCGCCAGCCAAGCGGCGACGAGATAGAGCGTTACGGGCAGGGCCAGTAGGGCGAGATTCGTGGTGCCCAGGAGTTCGGCGCCGTAGCTCGGCAGGAGCGCGACCACGAGACCGGCCGAGACCCAGGCGGCAATTCCGCTGAGATATCCGGCGATTCGGGGTTCGGTCGTGGCGGCTGTCGTGAGGGTGGCTTGTTTCGGGGTTGCCGGAAGCATCGCGCGGTCGCCGACCACCGCGACTGCGGCGAACGTGAGCAGTACCGCGTGCGCGAGGTAGACGGTCACGCCGGGCGCGGGCAGGTACTGGGCGATGACGGCGGCGGCGATGGTGCCGAGCGCCGATCCGAGCACGGTGGCGACCGCCATGGCCGTGCGGCCGCGTTCGCCCTTGCGCTCCAGGATCAATCCGGCCAGCGAACCGGTCACCAGGCCCACCGACAATCCGGCGCAGATTCGCGCGGCGACCACCGGCCACGGTGAATGTGCCACGGCCATGGCCAGATCCGCGGTGACGCCGAAGGCGCTACCGACGCCGATCCGCCACCACCAGGCTTGCCTGCCGGGTGGCGTGCCGAGGATGGCCAGCGTCGGAGTGAGCGCGAACAGGTACGCGGCGAAGATCGCGGTGATGAGCAGCGGCGCGAGCGTCCAGGCGTGCCGGTAGTACGGCATCATCCCGGTCGCCATATTCGGCTGGGCCATGATCAGCACCAGCAGCGCACCCGGCGCGGCTGCTCGCATCCTGAGGCTCCTAAGTGAGGAGATCTTCTCTGTTAGAGAATACTTAACTGAGAAGAACTTCTCTACTCGAGTGCCGCGCGGCGATCACGGTCCGCGTTCGCGCAGGATGGAGGCGTGCCCGTGAACACCCGCAGTGATGCCCAGCGCAGCCGAGTGCTGCTGGTCGACGCGGTCCAGAGCCTGTTGCGAACCGGCCGGATCGGCTTCTCCATCCCCGAACTCGCCGCCGAGGCGGGTGTCGGCGTCGCCACCGCGTACCGGCATTTCCCCACCCCGCAGGACGCACTGCAGGCGTTCCACCGCCGCGCCATCGAGCAATTGGTGGAAGCCCTGGCTGCCGTCGAGGCCGACCTAGACCCGGTCGACCGCTTCCACCGCTGCTGCCGCACCTGGATCGACCAGGCCGCCCAATGGGGCCCGGCCGTCCGCTACGTCCGCAGCTCGCGAGGCTTCATCGAGCGCCTGTCCGCCGGCGACGAATCCATCACCGCCCTGCACGACATGCTCGCCGAAGTCCTCAACTCCCTGGCCCTGCAAGGCAAAACCACCGAATACGACGTCACCTACGCCGTCCTGCTCTGGATCACGATCTTCGACGAACGCGTCGTCTACGACCTCACCGAACACCGCAATTGGACCACGGGCGAGGTGACCGACCACCTGACCAGAGCGGTGGCGGGCGCCCTCGGCATCACGATCTGAATTTCAGCCGACAGGCCATCCCACAAGCGCCGCACCGACGCCGAGCAACCCCGCGCCCAGCAGCGTGCTGACTACCCCGCGCCGGGCGGCCAGCAGCCACACCGCCGCCGCACCGAGCACCGCGAACTGCCAGACGTGTTGCAGCGCAAGCGCGAGCGGAATCGCGGATCCGGCAATCGCGCCGATGACGGCCGGACCGGCCCCGGTGAAGAACGCCTGCACCCGCGCATCGCCGCGCAGCCGGTCGAAATAGCGGCCACCGGCCAGCACGAACAGGAACGACGGTGCGAAAGCCACTGCCGCAGCCAGCAACCCGCCCGGAACTCCCGCCGCGGCGTAACCGACCACCGCTACCGTCTGTACGACTGGCCCTGGCGTGATCTGGCCCAGCGCAACAGCATTGAGGAACTGCCCGCCGGTCATCCACCCGTACCGGTCGACCGCGTCCGCCTGCATCAGCGGAATGATCACGAACCCACCGCCGTAGGACAGCGCCCCGACCTTCAATGCCACCCACGCCAGGGCTCCCAACCCGCCACCCGCGATTCCAGCCGCAGAAGCCAAAGGCCAGGCCGCAAGCCAACGTCGGGACGATCCGTCGCCTCCCGGCTCTCTGTGCGTCGGTTTGTTGCGGATCAGAATCTCTGCCAGGCCTGCCGCGAGTAGAACGAGGACGAGCCAGGGGCCGATGAGGGCGGCTGAGGTGAGACCGGCTGTGGCGTAGGCGATCCAGCGGGCTCGGGCGGCGCGACCCTTTCCGGCGCGCTGCCAGCTGGCGGGGATCAAGGTGGTGGCGGCGTGGATGGCTACGGCTGCTACCGCCGATCCGGCTCCGGCCGCCGCGCCGCGGACCCAGGCCGGATTGTCGGAGGCCAGGAAGATCGCGGCCAGGGCCAGGATCAGGACCAATCCCGGTGTTATGAAGCAGAATCCGCCTATCAGGGCTCCGGCGCGGCCGCGGAGGCGCCAGGCGGTGTAGATGGCCAGCTGGGTGGAGGCCGGGCCGGGGAGGAGGTTGGTGGCGGCGATGGCGTCTTCGAAGT
>NZ_BAAFGR010000136.1:0-22524 GCF_041154655.1 Nocardia sp. JMUB6875 | reverse complement strand
GCCCCACCCCGCCCGGCTGGGATCCGCTCGGCGTGGCCCCGCTGGCCTGGGAGCTCCCCGAACCGGGTGTTCCGGTCCAGCAGAGCGCCGTCCAGGCGCCCGCGCGCCGCCCGCGCTCCCGGCTGACCGCGGTCACCATCGGGCTCGCGATCCTGGCCGCCGCCGCGGCGGGTTCCGCGGCCGCGTCGGGTGTGGAGTGGATGACTCCGGGCCGCATCGGAGCCGCCGCCCTGGCCGTGATCGCGCTCGGGCTCATCGTCGGCGCGTTCCTGCGCCGCGGCCACGGCCTCATGGTGCTGCTGGCCCCGCTGGCCGGCTTCGTCATCCTGGCCTCGCTGATCGGCCCGATCCAGTTTGACGAGGGCGCGATGGGCGACCACAAGTGGGCCGCCGCAACGACTTCCGAGCTGCTGCCGGAATACCACGTCTCGATGGGCTCGGGCACCCTCGACCTGAGCAAACTGCAGCTGACCGAGGACCGCGCGGTCGCGGTGAAGGTGCGCATGGGCGACGCCCGCGTGATCCTGCCCCCGAACCTGCGCGTGAACACGACCTGCAAGGTCCGCATGGGCGATTCGAACTGCCTGAGCGGAATGTCCGGCCCGGCAACGGGTCCCGTCCTGAACCTGACCGTCGACGTGCAGATGGGAAACGCGGAGGTGAACCGTGGCTGAGAACGAGAACAAGAACCGCCGGCCGTCCTTCTCCCTGCTGCTGGCCGGAATGCTCGGCCTCGGGGTGAGCGTGTGGGCCTTCGTCGGCCCGAGCTCCTGGCCCGTCTCCGGTGGCCTGTCCCTCGGCTGGATCGTCGTCATCGCCGCCATAGTCGTCGGAATCGTCCTGGTGCTCACCCCGAAGAAGAACCGCGACTGACGCCGACCCGCGCTGCCCCTCCCCCTCGCCGGGACAGCGCATCCCCTTCCCGGACTGCCCTCCGGGAAGGACGAAGGCCCCGCACCTCAGGTGCGGGGCCTTCGTAAATCATTGGGAGGCCGTCACTCCCACTCGATGGTGCCCGGCGGCTTGCTCGTCACGTCGAGCACCACGCGGTTGACCTCCGCCACCTCGTTGGTGATGCGGGTCGAGATGCGCTCCAGCACCTCGTAGGGCAGCCGGGTCCAGTCCGCGGTCATGGCGTCCTCGGACGAGACCGGGCGCAGCACGATCGGATGACCGTAGGTGCGGCCGTCGCCCTGCACGCCGACGCTGCGGACTTCGGCCAGCAACACCACGGGGCACTGCCAGATCGACTTGTCCAGACCGGCGGCCGTCAGCTCCTCGCGCGCGATGGCATCGGCCTGGCGCAGCAGTTCCAGCCGGTCATGGGTGACCTCGCCGATGATGCGGATGGCCAGACCCGGACCCGGGAACGGCTGGCGCGCAACGATTTCCTCGGGCAGCCCCAGCTCGCGGCCGACCGCGCGCACCTCGTCCTTGAACAGCAGCCGCAGCGGCTCGACCAGAGCGAACTCCAGATCGTCCGGCAGGCCGCCGACATTGTGGTGCGACTTGATGTTCGCGGTGCCCGCGCCGCCGCCGGACTCGACGACATCCGGGTACAGCGTGCCCTGGACCAGGAACTCGACCTTGGTCTCGCCCTGCTCGCCGACCACCTCGGAGACCGCGTCCTCGAACGACCGGATGAACTCCCGGCCGATGATCTTGCGCTTCTCCTCCGGATCGGTGACGCCCTTCAGCTCACCCAGGAATTTGTCGACCGCGTCGACGGTGACCAGCTTGGCCCCGGTCGCGGCGACGAAATCCCGCTGCACCTGCTCGCGCTCACCCGCGCGCAGCAGACCGTGATCGACGAACACACAGGTGAGGCGGTCACCGATGGCCCGCTGCACCAGCGCGGCGGCGACCGCGGAATCCACGCCGCCGGACAGACCGCAGATGGCGTGCCCGTCTCCGACCTGCTCGCGCACCTGGTTGATCAGCGCCTCGGCGATATTGGACGCGGTCCACGCGCCCGGAATCCCGGCGATCTCGTGCAGGAACCGGCTCAGCACCTGCTGGCCGTGTGGCGAGTGCAGCACCTCCGGGTGGTACTGCACGCCCGCGAGCTTGCGCGCCCGATCCTCGAACGCGGCGACCGGCGCGCCCGCGGAGGTCGCGGTCACCTCGAAGCCCTTGGGGGCGTCGGTGACGGCGTCGCCGTGGCTCATCCACACCGGCTGCCGGGTCGGCAGGCCGCCGTGCAGGATGCCGCCGTCGACGCTCAGCTCGGTGCGCCCGTACTCACGGGTTCCGGTGTGCGCCACGGTCCCGCCGAGCGCCTGCGCCATGGCCTGGAAGCCGTAGCAGATGCCGAAGACCGGCACCTCCAGATCGAACAGCCGCGCGTCCAGCTGCGGCGCGCCCTCGGCGTACACGCTGCTCGGCCCGCCGGAGAGGATCACCGCGAGCGGCTTCTTCTCCGCGATCTCCTCCACGGTGATCGAGTGCGGAACCACTTCGGAATACACGCTCGCTTCGCGCACCCGGCGCGCGATCAGCTGCGCGTACTGCGCGCCGAAGTCGACGACAAGGACTGGTCGCTGGGTTTCTGCCACCGGCACAGTCTACGGAGCGATATAGGACACATCGCCTCCGGGCACAACCCCCAATCGCACAAGGCCACGCGCACCGTACGCCCCACACTTGGACCATCACCCCGGGCCGGTTTACGCCGCGGCCTCGAGAGCGGTTGCCGTCCGGCCCGGAAGTGGTGGCACGGGGACGGTATTCGGGTCCGAGGTGTCTTGGATAGGGACTTCCGGCTCCCTTCCACACGGCCCTTCGGCAGGGTCCAGCGACACCGACTGGGGCGGTGGACAGGAAAGCTCGACAGTTTGTCAGTGAGCCTGGCTATCCTCTACCTCGTGCCATTCGCCCGTGCGATCGATGCAGAGATCCACTACGAGGACAGCGGGGGCGAAGGTCCGGTTGTGTTGCTGGGGCACGAATTCCTCATGGACCGAACGATGTTCGCGTCGCAACAGGCGGCGCTGACTCCGGATTTCCGGATCGTGACCTGGGACGCGCGCGGGCACGGCCGCACCCGAGACGAGGGGCTGCCGTTCACCTACTGGACCTCCGCCCGGGACGCGCTGACCGTATTGGATCAGCTCGGCGTGGAACGCGCCGTGGTGGGCGGGATTTCGCAGGGCGGCTTCATCGCCCTGCGCACCGCGCTGCTCGCCCCCGACCGGGTGTCCGCCCTCGTCCTGCTCGCCAGCGAGGCGCACGAGCCCACCACCGCCGAACTCACCAATGCCCGTAAGTTTCTGGACAAATGGTACGAAGACGGCCCCCGTCCGGCCCTCGCCGAATACCTCGCCCGGTGGCTCATCGGCGATGACGACTGGTACCGCGCCGTCTGGGTGAAACGCTGGCTCGCCCGCGACCCCAATGCCACCGAGGTGGCCGCCGGCGCCCTCCTCAACCGCGACTCCGTCCTGGACCGACTACCCGAAATCACCTGCCCCACTTTGGTCATCCACCCCACCCGCTCCGGCGTCCCCCGCTCCCACGCCCGCGAACTGGCCGACCGCCTCCCCAACGCCCGCTACGTCGAAATCGAGGGCGCCCGCCAAACGGTCAACATGACCCACCCGGTAGCGGTGAACACCGCCGTCCGAGAATTCATCCGAGACTTGGCGATACCGCCCGTCCGCGACTTCAGCGCCCGCCCCGGCAGCCGCTGACCCCGGATACGACTCGCGCCCTTGTGCATTCGGGTGAATGCACAAGGGCGCGCTTCAGGGTCTTCGCTCAGCCGCGGACGTTCAAACCGACCTTTTGGAATTCCTTGAGGTCGCAGTAGCCGGTCTTGGCCATCGAACGGCGGAGGCCGCCAACGAGATTCAGCGAGCCGAACGGGTCGTTGGAGGGGCCGTTGAGGACCTGGGCCAGGGGCACGCGCTCCTCGTCGATGGCGTACGGGAGCACCGCGCCGCGCGGGACGGACGGGTGGGCGGCGGCCGAGGGCCAGTACCAGCCGTTGCCCGGGGTCTCCTGGGCCATGGCCAGCGGCACGCCCAGCATGACCGCGTCCGCACCGCAGGCGATGGCCTTGGCGACGTGGCCGGAGGTCAGCGTCTCGCCGTCGGCGATGACGTGCACGTAGCGGCCGCCGGTCTCGTCGAGGTAGTCGCGGCGCGCGGCCGCGGCGTCGGCGATGGCGGTGGCCATGGGCACGCCGATGCCCAGCACCTCACCGGTGGTGGTGGCGCCCTGCATCGAGCCGTAGCCGACGATGACACCGGCCGCGCCGGTGCGCATCAGGTGCAGCGCGGTGCGGTGATCGGACACGCCGCCCGCGACCACCGGCACATCCAGCTCGGCGATGAAGGTCTTGAGGTTCAACGGCTCTCCGTCGCCCACGTGCTCGGCGGAGATGATGGTGCCGTGCACGACCAGCAGGTCGATGCCCGCCTGCACCAGCGCCGGGGTCAGCGCCCGCGCGTTCTGCGGGCTGACCCGCACCGCGGTGGTGACACCGGCGGCACGCACCTGCGCGACCGCGGCGGCCAGCAGATCCGGCTGCATGGGCGCGGCGTGCAGCTCCTGCAGCGCCGCGACGGCCGCCTCGGTTCCCTCCTTCTCCGCGATCTCGGTCAGCCGCTGGATCTTGGCGTCCACATCGGCGTGCCGGGCCCACAGGCCCTCACCGTTGATGACGCCCAGCCCGCCGGCCTTGCCCAGCTCGATGGCGAACGACGGCGACACCAGCGCGTCGGTCGGGTGCGCCAGGAAGGGGATCTCGAAGCGGTACGCGTCCAGCTGCCACGCCAGCGAAACCTGCTTCGACGAGCGGGTCCGCCGCGAGGGCACGATGTCGATATCGTCCAGCTCGTAGGTGCGCCGAGCCGTCCGGCCCATGCCGATCTCGACCATATCGCGCATCGTGTTTCAGTCCTTTCGAGTCCGATTGCCAGACATGACAAAACCGGTCCGCGGCACTGCGCGAACCGGTTCGGTCCGGCTACGAACGAGTGGTGTAGTTGGGAGCCTCGACGGTCATGGTGATGTCGTGCGGGTGCGACTCCTTCAGGCCCGCCGCCGTGATCTGCACGAACTGGGCCGCCTGCAGATCCGGAATGGTCTGCGCGCCGGTGTAACCCATGGCCGCGCGGAGACCGCCGACCAGCTGGTGGATCACCTGGTCCAGCGGGCCGCGGAACGGCACCCGGCCCTCGATGCCCTCGGGCACCAGCTTCTTCTCCGACAGCACGTCGTCCTGGAAGTAGCGGTCCTTGGAGTAGGACTTGGCCTCGCCGCGGCCCTGCATGGCGCCCAGCGAACCCATGCCGCGGTAGCTCTTGAACTGCTTGCCGCCCACCAGGATCAGATCGCCCGGCGACTCGGCGGTGCCGGCCAGCAGCGAGCCGAGCATGACGGTCGACGCACCGGCCGCGATGGCCTTGGCGATGTCACCGGAGTACTGCACGCCGCCGTCGGCGATGACCGGCACACCGTGCGGCTTGCACGCCGCGGTGGCCTCGAGAATCGCGGTGATCTGCGGCGCGCCGACACCGGCGACCACGCGGGTGGTGCAGATGGAGCCGGGGCCCACACCCACCTTCACCGCGTCCACGCCGGCTTCGACCAGCGCCAGCGCGCCGGCGCGGGTCGCGACATTGCCGCCCACGATCTGCACCCGGTCGCCGACCTCGGCCTTGATCTTGGAAACCATCTGCAGCACACCGGACTGGTGGCCGTGCGCGGTGTCCACGATGAGCACGTCCACGCCGACCTCGGCCAGCGTCATGGCCCGGTTCCAGGCGTCCTCGCCGACACCGACGGCCGCGCCCACGAGCAGTCGCCCGTCGCGGTCCTTGGTGGCGTTCGGGTACTGCTCGGTCTTGACGAAGTCCTTGACCGTGATGAGCCCGCGCAGCTTGCCCGAGCCGTCCACGATCGGCAGCTTCTCGATCTTGTGGCGGCGCAGCAGGCCCAGCGCGGCCTCGGCGGTGACACCCTCCTGCGCGGTGATCAGCGGCGCGGGGGTCATCACCTCCTGGACCTTGCGGTCCTGGTCGACCTCGAAGCGCATATCGCGATTGGTGATGATGCCGATCAGAATGCCTCTGTCGTCCACCACCGGCAGACCGGAGATGCGGAAGCGCGCGCACATGGCGTCGACCTCGGCGAGGGTGTCATCGGGGCGACAGGTGACCGGATCGGTCACCATGCCGGCCTCGGACCGCTTCACGGTCTCGGCCTGCGCGGCCTGCGCCTCGATCGACAGATTGCGGTGCAGCACACCCATTCCGCCCGCCCGCGCCATGGCGATGGCCATGCGCGCCTCGGTGACGGTGTCCATGGCCGAACTCACCAGCGGGGTGCGCAGCGAGATGTCGCGGGTCAGCTTGCTGGAGGTGTCGACGGAGCTCGGGATCAGGTCCGAGGCCGCGGGCAGCAGCAGCACATCGTCGAAGGTGAGGCCGAGCATGGCGATCTTGTTGGGATCGTCTCCACCCGTATGGGGGCGGGACGTGTTTCGTTCGCCCGTCACGGGACTGCTCATTCGGATCGACCCCTCCTGGCCTCGGCATCGTCCGCCGGACCGGGCACCGACGGACGCGTGGATGAATGGCAATGCCTGGCGTTTACCACCCGGCCTTTGATGAACCATGGTATCGGTCCGCGAATTCCGGACCGCATCCGCCCGACCCCGCCTCAGCGGCCCCGACGGCACAGCCTCACCGGCCTCTACCGCCCTGTCGCAACCACCACAACCGCTGCGGTTTGTCGGCTATGCCATTAGTGTGTCGACTGCCACGACATCACTGTGTGCTCCGCCACCAGCGAAGTGAGGGCAAATCCCCTTCAGCGCTGGCGCACAAGGGGTGGTTCTGCGTACCGTGGGACTGTGCGTGACCATCTACCACCTGGCTTGCCGCCGGATCCGTTCGCCGGAGACCCCTCCGACCCGTCGGCCGCGCTCGATGCCATCGAGCCGGGGGAGCCGCTGGATCCTCACGAGCGCCTAGCGGTCGAAGAGGATCTCGCCGATCTCGCCGTCTACGAGGCACTGCTGGCCCACCGCGGCATCCGCGGCCTGGTGGTCAGCTGCGAGGACTGTCGACAGGATCACTACCACGACTGGGACATGTTGCGCGCCAACCTCCTCCAGCTATTGGTGGACGGCACGGTGCGCCCGCACGAGCCCGCCTACGACCCGACGCCCGAGGCGTACGTCACCTGGGATTACTGCCGCGGCTACGCGGATGCCTCGATGAACGAGGCGCTGCACGGCGACGGCTTCGACGGGTTCGACGTCTGACAATTCGAGAAGGGCCCGCATCCCGAGGATGCGGGCCCTTCTCGTATGTCCGCCGCACGCCCGCGGGGCCGGTTTCAGTTCATGAGAGACCTCATGAGAAACCGACCGCCGCAGGGCGATCGGGTGAAGCTGGTGGAGCTAGTGCGTCGGCACCACGAGGCCACCGGACGGCAGGTTGAGCGTGGTCGGGACGACCGGGACCGCCGGGGACACATGGTCCGCCGACGGTTGCACCGGCGGCGTGCCACCGGCGGTGGTTCCGCCACCGGTATTGCCACCGGTCGGAACCACCGCGGTCGTGGTCGCCGGGCCACCGGTCGGCGGGGTCGCCGGTTCGGTGGGCTCCGAAGACGGTTGCGTCGGAACGGTTGTCACCGGCGGCGCGGTCGGCAGCGTCGAAACCCCGCCGCCCGTAGTCGGATTCGGCTCCTGGTTCGGATTGGTCGCGAGCACGCGCGGATCGACGGACGCCGACGGCGAGCCATCCGTGGACGGCGGCGCGGTCACCGGCGCATTCGGCGTGGTCGTCACGACCGGCACCTTGGTGGTGGTCGGCGCCAGCGACTCGATCGTCTTGGCGACATCCGGCGCCGCCTGCTGCAACTGCACGAACAGCTGCTGCCAGCGATCGGTCAGGACGTCCTTCTTGGAGGAGTCGTTGACGTCGGACGCGTTTGCGGCCGCCTTCTCCAGCGCCTTCTTCGCCTCTTCGGGCTTGTCCTGCGCCAGATACTCCTTCGCCTGCTCCAGGCTGTCGTCCGCCCGTGCCACCACGGTGGACTGCGCCTGCTCGCTGAACACGACCTCCTTGACCCGCCACAGCGGATCGCCGGGGCCGGCGTTGTAGGAGAAGGCCGTCAGACCGCCGAGGATCAGCGCCGCAGCCGCCGCAGCACCCAGCAGCGGACGAACCAGCCGTAGTCGCCCCCGTTTCGACGCACCGATCCTCGCCTGCCGAGCGCCGATCTCTTGATTGACCGCTGCGACAATGGCATCCAGGTCCGGTCCGGCCGGCAACGGCTCGGCCATGATTTCCGCACGCCAGTCCGCCAACAGGGCCGCGAGCTGATATTCCTCCGAGGTGCCCGTCTGGACGGGACCGTCGCCGGAGATGGCGTCGATCAGCGCATCGTCGCGTCGCACCGCGGCGATGTCCACCGGCCCGGTATCACCGGACGCCTCGGCGTAGGGACCGCTGTTCTGCGATCCAGGTCGCGCCTTCCAGTCGCCCCGACCGCGCTCGCCATCCCTAGCCATACATTTCACCTGCCCTCGCCACTTGAGACTTGAGTTTCGCGAGTGCCCGGTGCTGGGCGACTCGTATAGCACCCGCCGTACTGCCCACGGCGACTGCGGTTTCTTCAGCCGACAGACCCATGACCAAGCGCAGGATCAGGATTTCCCGATGCTTCTCCGGCAAAGTCGCCAACAGAGCGTTCATCTGTCGGCTCGTTTCGGATTCGAGAGCTCGCTGCTCCGGCCCCTGGTCGGTGGATATGACATCCGGTACTTCGGCCATGGCGTCCGCCTTGTTACGGGCGGAATTTCTGTGGGCGTCTGCGACCTTGTGCGAGGCGATGCCGTAGACGAAAGCCATGAACGGCCGACCCTGATCCTGATACCTGGGGAGGGCGGTCATAACGGCCAGACAAACCTCCTGCGCAACGTCGTCAGCGGAGAGCTGGCCACGTTCGGCCGCTCCGATACGCGCACGGCAATACCGCACCACCAGGGGGCGGATGCTCACAAGTACCTGGGAAAGGGCCGCCCGGTCGCCCTGCGCTGCGGCAGCGACGACAGCGGGATCCAACTCCTCACCCGTGTTGTTCATCGTCAGAGCTGTTCCTGGCGTTTACGAGAGGGCACGGCGGCGGGAGGGCCGGTGCTTCCGCGGAGGGGCGGAACGGTCCAACAATAGCGGCTGGCGCATTCATGCCAGGCGTTACGGGGTCCTTCTCGGGGACGACTCAGGGAAGTCCCCGGGACCCCTCAGGGACGGCCGAGAACCTCGCTCGCCGAACGCAATCGCCCACCGCGAGCATCCAGCAACCGGGCGCACTCGGCGGCGACTTCGATTCCGTCACCGGCGGGTTCGACACCCGAGCGGAGCATGGCGCAGGCCCAGCGCAGGGGTAGCAGCTCGTGTTCGCGACAAGCGCGATCGACTTCGGTTGCGAGAGCGCGGGATCGGTCGAGATCACCGGCGGCGGCGCTGGCGGCGGCCAGCAGTAGCCGGGATTTGACTAGATGCCGCAGCGAGGGCGAGTTTTCGGCGAGCGCCACCGCGGCCTCGGCGTGGGCCAGGGCCGGATCGGCGGTGGGCTCCGGCGCCTCGGCAGCGGGGTTGACCGGGGGCGCGGAGATCAGTCCGGAGCCGGGCGCGGACAGCGCGGTCTCGGCAGACACCCAGTGCAGGCGCAGGCGCGGCCGCCACGCACTGTCGAGGCCCGCGAGATGACTGTCCAGGTGTTCTCGGCAACGGTTCAGCAGCCGGGCGGCAAGCGCCGGGCGGAGGGTGCCGAGGGCATCGGCGGCGAGGCCGGTCAACGCGTCGCAAACCGCCTCGGCGCGACGGATATCGGCGGACGTCGCGGCCGGGATCCGGGCCCGGCCGCCGGGGGCCGGCAGCACCAGCGCGAGGGCGCGGCCATCCACGCCAGCGGCGTGACTGTGCCAGCCGAGCTGGCGCAGTAGGGAGGCCTCAGTGCTGTGGGTGAACGACAGCAGGACCGGATCGGTGGTGGCGCGGCGGGCGCGGGCGAGTTCGGCGCGCGCGGCCGCATAGCGCCCGGTACCGCCCAGCGCGACCGCCCGCAGCCAGGATTCGTGGGCGTCCGCCGCTGTGGGCAACCCGATGGCAGCGCGTTCGGGCGCGGCGCCGAAGGCGGCGTCGGCGAGTTCGGAGTTCACTTCGAGCACAGGCACAGCCGCACTCTAACCAGCGCGCGGGCAAGTGAGGGCAGCTGCCATATCACACTTCCGCAGCTAACTATCAGCATTCACAAGTGGCTTTGTGTTTCCACTCCGTAAATCTGTTCTCGCTATCCGCTAGCACGCCCGTTAGGAATTCGTATGGCGTTTCGCGCTATTAACCTGAACGCCTCGAAGCGGCCATCTCTACCCTACTCAGCGCGAGTTGTCCAATGGCTGAGATCACTCTGATCGCGATGCTTGCATAGATCGCGCGACAGGTATTGACGCTCGAAAATGGGCTGCGACCAGGAGATTCGACGAGTCGGATGGGCTATCACAGGCTGGTCACGCTCCTGGGCAACCGAACAGTATCACCACAACGAGGCCGGTTTGTAAATAGAGAGGATGTTAATTCTCTAATGCGCTGGTATTAGGCTCGAGCGGAATGTGGCTATTGACTCGATTTCGTTGTTCGACCTAACGTACGACATCGCCATCGTTGGCGTCGCGTTGAATTGCGGAGCCAATGAAGTGCGATCGCCGGGCCACGGCGATGCGGCCACCTGTTTGCCACCAGCACCGCTCGACAATGCCGACGAGCTCGCACCACAAGGAGTTCACCATGCCCATGCCGACCCACCTCCCTGGTCCGAACGCCGACGTATGGGATTGGCAAATGCGCGGTTCCTGCCGCGGCCAGGACTCGTCGGTGTTCTTCCATCCCGACGGCGAACGCGGCCGGGCGCGCTCACAGCGCGAGCTGCGCGCCAAGGAAATCTGCAAGAGCTGCCCGGTGCTGCTGCACTGCCGCTCGCACGCGCTCAAGGTCAGTGAGCCCTACGGCATCTGGGGCGGCATGTCCGAGACCGAGCGCGAGCTGCACGCGCGCCGCACCCGCCGCCGCGTCGTCGCGTAGCCGGCCAACGCTCGGACTCTCAGGGGCTTCCCCCGGAACCCCTTTCGACTAGACCCCTTTACGCGAATCCGGACGCTCGGAGATCCGGGGCGGTGGGTTCGGTTCGGGCGCTTGCCCAGTCGTCCATCGGGCTTGCGGACCGGGTTGTCCCGGTCCGCGAGCAAACCCGCGTGACTGGTGTTCACCAGCGGTGTCGCTGATACGGGCGGCGGGGTCGGCTCGAGATTTTTCCCATCCGTCCGCGTAGGCGTGCCGAATGTCTAGCAAACACTCGGCACCGCTTGGCGGGCGCCGGTGTTGCCCCGCGCGCCCCGGCGTGTCTTTCATGCCACGATTGCGGCGTTTCGGTGCAAAACGGAAAACCGCTGTGCCACAGTCGCTTTGCCGATACCCCCACCCGAGAGGAGGTCATAGCGGCACGCTACCCTCGTGGCCGATGACACAGAACGGAGCGTTGTGACAACGCGGCCGCCTGCCGCAGAGGGCGACTCGTTCCAGAGTTCGAGGGACGGACGGGTGGAAACACCGAGCGTGAACTCTGCGGTGACGGCGCGCGCAGCCGAAAGTCTCGAACTCGCCGCACTTCTCGAACGTTGCGGGCAGTCGGATCAGCAGGCGTTCGCCGAGCTGTACGACCGCACCAGCGCTCGAGTCTTCGGCCTGGTCCTACGCGTGCTACACGATCCGGGATACGCGGAGGAGACCACGCAGGAGGTCTATCTCCAGATCTGGCGTACGGCATCCAATTTCGACCCGAACAAGGGCTCGGCGGTCACCTGGCTGATGACGCTGGCCCATAGACGCGCGGTCGACAGAGTCCGTGCCGAGCAGGCGCACGCGCAACGCGAAGTCGCCTACGGCACCAGCACTCTCGGTAACGAATTCGATGAGGTCACCGAAGAAGTCGGACGACGGCTGGAGCAGCAGGCGGTACTCGCCGGCCTGGCCACGTTGACCGAGACACAACGGGAAGCCATCTCCCTCGCCTACTTCGGTGGGCGCACATATGCCGAGGTAGCGGCATATCTGGGCGTAGGGTTACCTACCGTTAAGTCCCGTATACGGGATGGCCTGACACGACTCAAGAAAAGTTTGGGAGTGACGTGAGATGAACGAAAGCCAGATCGATCTCGCGCACACTGTCGCGCTCGGATCGATCGGCGACGAAGATCAGCGCGCAGTGGCGGAGATATTGGATACCGACGATTCGGTACTGCGCGCCGCCTTCAACCAGGAAGTGCAGCAGACCCGAGAAGCGCTCGCGCTGGCCGCGTCGACGCTGGCCGCAACGCCACCGCCCGCCCTCCGCGACCGTCTTCTCGCCGCGATAGCTACAGATCCACCCCCGCCGACCGCCATTCACCGCCCCCCCACCCATTTCCACCACGGCAACGGCCGCACCAACCAGCCCGTCCGCGATTAGCCAACTCTCGAAACTCTCAGGGGCGAGCCCCTGAAACCCCAACCGAGAAGCAGTCGAGGCAAGCCGCAGCCCCCGCTGCACTTTTCGCATGCCTCCGATTCAGGTCGCCTGACCGGTTTTAGACGCGAGCTTTGCCCGTAACACCCGTTGCACACCGGGCGATCCGACCAGCAGAACCCCGTGCGCGCCATGAGAATTCATGCCGCCTCAGGATCGGATCGCCCGATATGCCACTTCCCCGAGTCTTCTTGATCCCGCCGCCGCCACCGCCGCGCAGCTTCTCCGAGCGCCACCCGGTGCGCTTCGCACTCGGCGCCACCGCAACTCTCGCACTCATCATCGGCGGCGTGATCGTGTTCACCGACCCCGTCGTGGACCGGCCGTCGCACTATCCTCCCGCGCCTCCGTTCGTGATCTCCAAGCCCATCGGCTCCCACTGGCTGACCCCGGCACCCACCCCCACCCGCTGACGGTTCCGCCATCTACGACGAGGCCCCCGGACGGGAATCCGTCCGGGGGCCTCGGGTTCGGCTGGGGTCAGCCGGGATTCGGCCTAGTGCGAGTGGCCGTGGTGCGCGTCGGCGGCCTCTTCGACCGGCTTGTCGACGATGGCCGACTCGGTGGTGAGGACCATGCGCGCCACCGAGGTGGCGTTCTCGACGGCCGAGCGGGTGACCTTGACCGGGTCGATGACGCCCTCGGCGACCAGGTCGCCGTAGCTGAGGGTGGCGGCGTTGAAGCCGTCCTTGCCGTCGGTGACCTTGGAGACCACGACCGCGCCGTCGACGCCCGCGTTGCTGGCGATCCAGAACAGCGGGGCCAGCAGGGCCTGGCGCACGACCTCGACGCCGACCGCCTCGTCGCCGGAGAGCGAGTCGCGCAGCTCGTTCAGGGTCGCGGCGGCCTGGACCAGGGCGGTGCCGCCGCCGGGGACGATGCCCTCGGCGACCGCGGCCTTGGCGGACGACACGGCGTCCTCCACGCGGTACTTGCGCTCCTTGAGCTCGGTCTCGGTGGCCGCGCCGACCTTGATGACGGCGACGCCGCCGGCCAGCTTGGCCAGGCGCTCTTCCAGCTTCTCGCGGTCCCAGTCGGAGTCGGTGCTCTCGATCTCCTTGCGCAGCTGCGCGACCCGGCCGTCGATGTCGGCCTGCGAGCCCGCGCCCTCGACGATGGTGGTCTCGTCCTTGGTGACCACGACGCGGCGGGCCTTGCCCAGCACGTCCAGGCCGGCCTCGCGCAGGGTGATGCCCAGGTCGGGGTTGACCACGGTGCCGCCGGTGACGATGCCCAGGTCGTCGAGGAACGCCTTGCGGCGGTCACCGAAGAACGGGGCCTTCACCGCGACCACCTTGAGGGTCTTGCGGATGGCGTTGACCACGAGGGTGGACAGCGCCTCGCCGTCGACGTCCTCGGCGATGATCACGACCGGCTTGCCGGACTCCGCGATCTTCTCGAGCAGCGGCAGCAGATCCGGCAGCGACGAGATCTTCTCGCGGTTCAGCAGGATCCACGCGTCCTCGTAGACCGCCTGCATGGTCTCCGGGTCGGTGACGAAGTACGGGGACAGGTAGCCCTTGTCGAACTGCACGCCCTCGGTGATGACGACCTCGGTCTGCAGACCCGAGGACTCCTCGATGGTGACGACGCCGTCCTTGCCGACCTTGGTCAGCGCCTGGGCGACCAGCGCGCCGATCTCCTCGTCACGCGAGGACACGGTGGCGACCTGCGCGATGGCCTTCTCGCCGTCGACCGGGGTGGCGGCGGCGTGCAGGGCGGCGGCGACGGCGTCGGCGGCCTTGCTCATGCCCTTGCCCAGGGTCATCGGGTTCGCGCCCGCGGCGATGTTCTTCAGGCCGCCCTTGATGAGCGCCTGCGCCAGCACGGTCGCGGTGGTGGTGCCGTCGCCGGCGACATCGTTGGTCTTGGTGGCGACGCTCTTGACCAGCTGCGCGCCCAGGTTCTCGAACGGGTCCTCGAGGTCGATGTCGCGGGCGATGGTGACACCGTCGTTGGTGACGGTCGGCCCGCCGAAGGCCTTGGCCAGCACGACATGCCGGCCACGCGGGCCCAGGGTGACCTTGACGGCGTCGGCGAGCTTGTCGACGCCGCGCTCCATGGCCCGACGAGCCTTCTCGTCGAACTCGATCTGCTTTGCCATTTACCTACTCCTGAAATGAGTTGGGCCGGAACACACTCCGCCCCGGGGCCGAATTGCTGTATGGGCAGCTACGACTCCGGGGCGGAAATCCGGGGGTTCGGGGGCCGAAGCCCCCTCAGAGCCCCGAGAGTTGGTGCGTCCCTTACTTGGTGACGACAGCCAGCAGGTCGCGGGCCGAGAGGATCAGGTACTCGGAGCCGTTGTACTTGATCTCGGTGCCGCCGTACTTGCTGTAGATGACGACGTCGCCTTCCTTGACGTCGAGCGGGATGCGCTTCTCGCCGTCCTCGTCCCAGCGGCCGGGGCCGACGGCGATGACGGTGCCCTCCTGGGGCTTCTCCTTCGCCGTGTCGGGAATGACCAGGCCGGAGGCGGTGGTGGTTTCGGCCTCGTTGGCCTGGACGAGGATCTTGTCCTCGAGCGGCTTGATGTTCACGCTCGCCACGTTGAGCCCTCCACTTTCAGGGGATTCTTCGCGCCCGGGGCTGTTCCCCGGACTCACGGTTTCGGTCTTGTGTGACCCTGCGCAATCAGCCCCGTCGTCGCGGGTGCCGGGACCCCTGCGTAGTGGTCATCAGCTGGCACCTCAGCACTAACCCGGCGCCTCCTAGCACTCTATACACGTGAGTGCCAGCGCTCAAGGCCCGGTACTGCTACCTGCCACCGCGCGTTACCCGTAACGTCGCTGGACAAGGCCGGTAACTCCGCTGGACAGAGCGACTCGCCGACACGACGGCCCCGGGAATCTGAGGGCTTCCAAAGAAATCCGAAAATCTGTAACGTTCGGATAACGGATTGTGACACCATTGACGACGGCCACGCGGCGAGACCGAATCGGTCTCATCACGCGCGCGCCGTCGAGAGTTACACAACTGCTTCACCCCGCTAACCGTGCGGTCACCCTCCGCGCGGGCTCGAGAAGAGAGCAAGACCGCAAGTGATCAGTGGCAGGTCCGGATGCCCCATCGGACAAGGTCCCGCCGCGATCCGTAGCTCGGAAACGCCTGCAACCCATCGGGCGCGTCCGGAGTCCGTTCGAGATGGTCGTCTCCACCCGGACCATCCGCTCGAAGGGAGGTGAACATGCGAACATCCCTCGGCATTTCGGCCGGGAGCGAGGTGGTGTGCTCGGCGACGGTCGCCACCGCGCCCAACGGCGCCCAGAACTTCGACTACCGGGTCGTGACGGCCGATACGGCCCACTCCGACCTCGGTGACCTGGTGGCGTCCTCCATCGAGCTGATGACCACCCAGATCCCGCGCGATGTGGTGCATCCGGTCGGCGCGCATCCGGTCGCACGGACCACCGGCCATCACGAGCCCGAACCCGCCCCGCCCGGCGACATCGCCGTCGCCTATCGGGACCGGGAGCAGGCCCAGATCATCCGGTCCGCCATCGGCCGTCAGCGCCACGGCGTCCATCTCATCCCGGAAAGCACCGCGGCCCTGGCTTATCTGCGGCACACGGGCCTGCTGGACCGCTGGGACACGGTCGCGGTCATCGATATCGGCGCTACCGGCACCACGGTCACCGTGGCCGATCACGCCGACGACACCGTGCTGCGTTCCGAGCGCACCAACGCCATCGGCGGCAACGCCATCGACGAGCTGATCCTGCAGCACCTGCTGGACTGCCATCTCTCGCGCCGCGGCATCCGGCCCAACCGCGGCATCCTGCTCAATCGCAGTCGTGCGGCCAAGGAGCATCTGTCGGTCGTTCCGGCCGTCACCATCGACCATGTGGCCGGGCAGCCGCTCAAGCTGACCCGGGTGGATTTCGAGGAGATCGTCGCCGATCTGCTCCGGGAACTGGCGGTGTTCGCGCGCGGGGTGTTCGCGCGAGCCCCGAAATTCCCGGAGGCGGTCGCGGTGATCGGCGGCGGCGCGAACGTGCCGATCATGGTGGTCGGGCTGGAGCGTCAGCTCGACGTGCCGGTGGTGACCGTGCCGGAGCCGGAGGCCGCGATCGCGAAGGGCGCGGCGCTGGTGGCGGATTCGACGACGCCGAGCGCGTTCCCGGTGATCGGCCTGGGTTCGGACGCGCCGATCGGCACCTTCACCAAGCTGGCGGGCACGCTGGCCGGGGCGATCGTGGTGGTCGGGCTGATCATCGGTTACGGCGTCAAGGAATTCGTGGTGCCCGAACCGCAGAACACGCACTACTCCCCCACCACGACCGGTCCGCAGCAGCCGACGCCCTCGACCAACCCGTCGACCGGTCCGACCAGCGGCGCGACCAGCCCCAACGGCAATCGCACCAGCCCGGCCGTGCCGCCCACCCAAACCGGTTCGGCCACCGGCGTTCCCACGCTGCCCTCGTCGACCACCGCGCAGCAGCCGCCGCTGCGCCCGGATCCGGACCTACCCCAGATCCCGTTCCCCGCGGACCTGCCCCGGCTGCTGGGTCCGCTGCTCGGCACCACCCTGCCGCCCGTCGAATCGGAGCCGAAGGTCTCGCCTTCGCCTCGCTCGCACACGAATTCGGGTTCCGGGACCGGCACGACAACCCTGGTCCGACCGACCGACTAGCTTCAGAGAACATCTACTCGCCGCGACCGGAGCCTCGACTCCCGGTCGCGGTCGCGTATCCGGGGTCGGTCTACAGGTAGCTGGTGGAGACCGGGAGCCCCGGGTCCGTCGCCACCGTCAGCGCGGAAGGCCGTGCGCCACCGGCGATCACGTGTGCGCCGAGGGTGGCGATCATGACGCCGTTGTCCGTGCACAGGCGCGGCTTGGGGACGCGCAGGGTGATACCCGCGGCGCCGCAACGCTCTTCGGCCATCGAGCGGATGCGGGAGTTGGCAGTCGCGCCGCCGCCGAGCACCAGGGTGTCGACGCCGATGTCCTGGGCGGCGCGCACGGCCTTCATGGTCAGCACATCGGCGACCGCTTCCTGGAAGGACGCGGCGATATCCGGGATGGGCAGTTCGCGGCCCTCACGTTGTGCCGCTTCGACATAGCGGGCGACGGCGGTCTTGAGGCCGGAGAAGGAGAAGTCGTGGCGCGCGTCGCGGGGACCGGTCATACCGCGCGGGAAGGCGATGGCGTGCGGATCGCCATCGGCGGCAATGGCATCCAGCACCGGGCCACCCGGGTAGCCGAGGCCGAGCAGGCGCGCCACCTTGTCGAAGGCCTCGCCCGCGGCATCATCGACGGTGCTGCCCAGTTCGACGATGGGCTGCGCCAGATCGGTGACCTGCAGCAGATGCGTGTGCCCGCCCGACACCAGCAGCGCGACCGCCGGGGGCATGGGCCCGTGCTCGAGGGTGTCCACGGCCACGTGCCCGCCGAGGTGATTGAGCGCGTAGAAGGGGATATCCCACGCCGCCGCATAGGCTTTCGCGGCCGCGACGCCGACCAGCAGCGCACCGGCCAGACCCGGGCCGATGGTGACGGCGAGCGCGTCGGGCTTGCTGATCCCGGCCGCGGCCAGCGCCCGGCGCATGGCGGGCACGATGGCCTCGAGGTGTGCGCGCGAGGCGATCTCGGGCACCACGCCGCCGAAGCGGGCGTGCTGGTCCACGCTGGAGGCGACCTCGTCGGCGAGCAGTTCGCAAGAGCCGTCGGGCAATCGGCGCACGATGCCGACTCCCGTTTCGTCGCAGGAGCTTTCGATACCCATGACGATCATGACGAGACCTCGGCGTCGGTGGTGAATCCGTCCTGCGAGAACCCGGCCATGGCGGGACGGCGCATGGTGTAGGCGTCGGCCCCGCTGGGCTGGTAGTAGTTCTTGCGCAGGCCGATGATGTGGAAGCCGTGCTTCTCGTACAGCGTGATGGCGGGCGCGTTGTCGGTGCGGACCTCGAGGAACACCGGGCCGCCGCGGCGTCCGGCCTCCAGCAGCAGGGCCTCCAGCAGCAGCGTGCCGATGCCGCGCCGATGGTCGGCCGGATCGACGCCGATGGTGTGGATCTCGGCCTCGGGGTGTTCGTCATTGCCCAGCAGCGCGATTCCGGCATAGCCGACCATGCGGCCCTCGCGGTCGCGCGCGGTGATGTAGCGGTTGTGCGGTCCGGCCAGCTCCGAGAGGAACGAAACCTCGTGCCAGGGATCGTCCTCCGGGAAGAGCACCTGCTCGAGTTCGGCGCAGCGGGAGACGTCGGCCGGCCGCATCGGTTCGATGCGGATGGTCATCGGCCCACCTGCGCGTAACTCTTCTCCACCGCGTCGGGGCGGCGCAGATACAAAGGGACCAGCGGCTCCGGGACCGCTCCGGCGAGGATGTCGCGGGCGGCGACCTGCACCAGGCCCTGCGGGGACGGCGTCTCGACCGGCAGCACGGGCAGATCGAAATAGTCGACGTGCGAGGCGGATCCGGCGATCACGGTGGCGGCGGCCTGATCCAGTTCGGCGGGCTTGCTCACCTCGGGACCCTCGACGCGGGCCAGGGTGTTGCCCGCGCCGGTGGCGCGGTAGCGCGCCCAGTACACCTCGCGGCGGCGGGCATCGGTGACGACCAGCAGTTCGGTCGGCTCGGAACTCTCGCGCAGGTAGCTCTCGGTGTCGGCGGCGATGGCGTCCAGACTGCACACCCCGTACACCGGAACGCCGAGCGCGTCGCCGAAGGCGGCCGCGGTGGCCATGCCGACGCGCAGTCCGGTGAACGGTCCGGGCCCGATGCCGGCCACGACCGCGGCGATATCGGCACGGGAGCGCCCGGATTCGGCCAGGCAGGCCAGAATCTGCGGGGTCAGCACCTCGTTGTGCGCGCGAGCGTCCACGGTCACCTTGGCGGTGATCGTGGTGATGCGCGGTGCGTTCGACCCGGGTTGCGCCGGTTCCAGTTCCACCAGTCCCGCTGTGACGGCGGGGGTCGCGGTGTCGACAGCCAATATCAGCATGATTGTCTTTACGATACCGGGTGGTACAGCCCACTCGGCGTGGTGTCTGCCTGCGGGAACTTACTCGCGGATCAGGTGCCTTCCGGTGCGCCGATCAGTTCGCGGCGACCCACTCCCATTCGGCGGTGCGCACATCCGACTCCGGTTCGCGGCGCAGCTGCACCCGCAGGTGGCGGTCGGCCAGGTGTTCGGCCACGCCCAGACCCCATTCGACCACCACGACCGCGTGCTCGAGATCGGTGTCCAGATCGAGGGCGTCGAGCTCGTCGAGATCCCCGCCGAGCCGGTACGCGTCCACGTGCACCAGCGCCACCGCGCCCGGATGGGTTCCGGCGCGATGCTGGCGGGCGATGATGAAAGTCGGTGAGCTGACCCGTCCTTCGACGCCCAGCCCCGCCGCGATGCCGCGGGTGAGCGCGGTCTTGCCCGCGCCCAGCGGCCCGTCCAGGATGACCAGATCCCCGGCCTGCAGCTGGTCGGCGAGTTCGCGGCCCAGCGCCTCGGTGTCCTCGACGGTGGCGAGCATGCGCTGCTCGGTCATCGGTCACCGCCGAGATGGGTGCGCACCACGCGGCCGCGCGGGCCGCACACGATTTCGTAGTTGATGGTGCCCAGCGCCCGCGCCCACTCGTCCGCGTGCGGGTGACCGGGCTCACCGCCGAACAGCACCGCGGCATCGCCCGCGGCGACTCCGGCTTCGTTCTCGCCCAGGTCCACCACGATCTGGTCCATGCAGACCCGGCCGATCTGCGGATGGCGCGCGCCACCCACCCACACCGAGAACTTGCCGCCCAGCGGACGCGGTACGCCGTCGGCGTATCCGGCGGGGACCAGGGCGACCGTGGTGTCGCGCTCGGCGATCCACTCGTGGCCGTAGGAGACGCCCTCACCGGCGGCGACCCGCTTCACCCGCAGCACCCGGGCGCGGAAGGTCATGGCCGGGCGCAGGCCGAAATCGGACAGCTCCGGGATCGGCGACAGGCCGTACACGGCGATACCGGGGCGCACCATGTCGAAGGCGAGGTCCGGACGGGTCAGTGCGGCAGCGGAATTCGACAGATGCACCAGTTCCGGCTCCAGGCCGTGCTCCTTGGCGGTGGCGATGAAGTCGAGGAAGCGTTGGCGCTGCATGTCATTGACCGGATGCGCGGGCTCGTCGGCCAGCGCCAGGTGGGAGAAGATGGCGCGGAAGCGCACCGTGCCCGCCGCGACCAGCCGCGCGAGCAGGTCGAGGACCTCGGGGAATTCGGCGGTGGGAATGCCGTTGCGATTTAGGCCGGTATCGACCTTGAGGCTCACGATGGCGACCCGGCCCAGCTGCCGGGCGGCCGCGGCCACCTCCTCCAGCTGCGCGAGTGAGGAGACGCCGAGTTCGATGTCGGCGGCGATGGCGCTCGCGTAGTCGGCGTCGGAGGTGTTGAGCCAGCACAGGATCGGGGCGGTGATCCCGGCCGCCCGCAGCGCCACCGCTTCGGCGGCCGTGGTGGTGCCGAGTTCGCGCGCGCCCGCCGCGAGCGCCGCGCGCGCCACCTCGACGGCTCCGTGGTTGTACCCGTCCGCCTTCACGACGACCATCACCGCGGCGTCTCCGGCGTGCTCGGCCAGGATGCGCACGTTATGGGCGATGGCGTCCAGATCGACGAGGATTTCCACCTGCGGGTCGGGCTTGTTCACACCCCCGATCCTGCCATTGGAACCGCAGCGAGTCGGATCACACCCGGATCCCGGGCCGCTGGGCGGACACGACCGCCAGGGCTTCGGACAGCGCCTCGGAGCTTGCCGGGAGCAGGGGCAGGCGGACATTCGGGGTGGGGATGCGTCCTTGGGCGGCCAGAACCGCCTTGACAACAACGGGATTGGGCTCGGCGAACAGGGCGGCGGCCAGGGGAGCCAGGCGGTTGCCGAGGGCGCGGCCACGCGGGAGATCGCCGTCCAGCCAGGCGGTGACCAGGTCGACGTAGGCGGCGGGATCGACATTGGCGCAGGCGAGGATCGCGCCCGCGGCGCCCAGGGCGAGCAGCGGGGCGGCGTAGAGATCGTCGCCCGCCAGGATCGAGGTGTGCCCGGGCAGGCGGCTCAGGAAGGCGATCGTGGTGTCGTCGATGCCGCCCGCCGTGTATTTGAAGCCCGCGATATTCGGCAATTCGGCCAGGCGGCACAGGGTTTCGGCGCTCAGGGTGCGGGAGGTGCGGTAGGGAATGTGATAGATCAGCACCGGGACGGGGCTGGCGGCGGCGAGGGCTCGGAAGTGTTCCACCACACCGGCTTCGGAGGGGCGGTTGTAGTACGGGACGACCGCGAGGGCTGCCGTGGCGCGGGGGTCGAGGGCGGTGAGGGCGCGGACGGAGTCGCGGGTGGCGTTGGAGCCCGCGCCGACGATCAGGGCGGCGTCGCGCTCGCGGCAGACGTTTGCGCAGATATCGATGACCCGGGCCTGTTCGGCGGCGGTCAGGGTGGTTGGTTCGCCGGTGGTGCCGAGCGCGACCAGCCCGGCGGCGCCCGCGTCGAGAGCCTCGTGGGCGAGTGCTTCCAAGGCGTTCCCCGCCACCTCGTCGGCGGCGGTGAAGGGCGTGACCAGGGGCACGTACAAGCCGGTGAATGTCATGCCACCAGCCTGGCCGTTCTCGTGCGTCAGGTCTATTTCACGTTTCTTCCCGCGAGCGTAAGCTCATCTGATGCTGGACGTCCGCCGCCTGCGCCTGCTCCGCGAACTCGCCCACCGCAAAACCATCGCCGCGGTCGCCGAAGCGCTGACCTACACCCCCTCCGCCGTCTCCCAGCAGCTCACCGCCCTGGAACGCGAAGCCGGAGTCCCCCTCCTCGACCGCACCGGCCGCAGCGTCGCCCTCACCCCCGCCGCCCTGCGCCTGGTCACCCACACCGAAACCATCCTCGCCGTCCTGGAACAGGCGACAGCCGAACTGGCCTCCACCCGAACCGAACTCACCCGCACCCTCCGCATCGGCGCCTTCCCCACCGCCGTCCACACCATCC